>NZ_JADEWJ010000261.1:0-5567 GCF_015207725.1 Synechocystis sp. LEGE 06083 | reverse complement strand
AAGTTTCCATTTGGGCCACCAACTGATGGGTGACGGGTAAACTGTCAATCACCATGGCCAGGCAGAGCAACATGAGGTAAAAAATGGAGAACTTGAATAATCCCCGGGCTAAGTCCCGATCGCCGGGAGCCTGCTTGAGTTGCCAAGCTTTGACCAGAAATTGTCCGCCCAAAACCATGGCGATCGCCAGATAAAGGATGCCCAACTGGTGGAGGGGATAGACCAGTAATAGGCTGAAGGGCACTACCAAAAGGGAATAGTACCAAATTTGGCTGACGGTTTTTTCTTCCCCCGCAATCACCGGCAACATGGGCACATTCACCTGGGCATAATCATCCTTAATCATCAAAGCTAGGGCCCAAAAGTGGGGGGGAGTCCAGAGAAAAATCAGCGCAAACAGTACCCAGGGAGTCCAGCTTAAATCCCCCGTAACGGCGGCCCAACCTACCAAGGGGGGAATGGAGCCCGCTGCGCCACCAATGACAATGTTTTGGGCGGTGTGCCGTTTCAGCCAATGGGTATAGATCAGCATGTAAAAGACGATGCCGGACAACGCTAAGCAACCGCTGAGCACATTGATAAAGGCAGCAAAAAGAGTAAATGAGAGTACCCCCAAAACTAGGGCAAAAATCAACGCATGGCGGGGTTGGACTTTTCCGGCCGGGATGGGTCTGGCTCTGGTGCGGAGCATCTCATAATCAATGTCTTGGTCGTAAATACAGTTCAGGGTTTGGGCCGACGCAGCGGCAAGGGTTCCCCCCAATAGGGTGATGAACAATTTGGGTAAATCCACCCGACCTTCCGAGGCAATCCACATGGAAGCCGCGGTGGTAATCAGCAAGAGGGGAATAATTCTCGGTTTGGTTAACTGGTAATAACTTTTGCACACCGCCCCCATGGAATCGTGTTGGCGATGAATTTTTGTCGAAGTAACCATAGAGAATCAAAAGAAAGGGTAAGCAGGGGAAGAACAAAAAATTTTCTTGAATTTTAAGCGAGTCTTCCCAAACTGGACAAAAAATAGCAGTTAGATTGACCGCAACAGCAGGAACTTCCCTCCCCAGAAAGATTTGAAGATTTTTGCCATCAGGCTGTAATGGGGGTCGTCGGTCGATGGTCGCGCACTGCTAAAACGGCGATCGCCAATAGGGTAGCCCAGAGACAAATTCCCACTGTATGGTGGGCTACGGTTAGGGGTTCAATTTGTAAATGGAGTTTTAGCGTAGCAACCCCCAATAGGATCTGTCCCCCCAACAGGGCCAGGGCTCCATTGCCCAACTGGCGTAGGAAAGGGTTCAGGGCCGGGGTGCGCCTGGTACACCAATAGGTCATAGCCACCCCCAAGGCCGTGGGTAAAACCCCCAACAGATGACTATGCAACACTTGGCAAAATTGCGTGCCGGCGATCGCCAAACACTGATGGGCCGCCCACTGGGAGCCCACCAATCCCCCTAGTAAACATTGCAGATAAATAATAGTGGTGCTAGCTAGGGCCACCGGTCTTAACTTACCGGCTGTTTGATTGCTTTGGTAGGGCATCAGGCAGAGGCCAATGATCACCAAAGAGCCTAAAAAAGCCATGGCTGTCCCCAAATGGGCCGTTACAATGTCAAACCTTAGCAGTTCAATCACCGTCAGCCCGCCTAACAATCCCTGCACCAAAATCAGCGCCAGGGATCCCAAGGTAGCCCAGGGCAACCAACTGGGCAAAACCCGACGGAACCACCAGCTCAAACCTACCAAAATTAGGGTGCTAAAACCAATCAAAGCGGCATCCAAACGGTGGAACCATTCTAAAAATACCTGTAAATTCATTTGTTGACTGGGGATCCACTGACCATAGCACAGAGGCCAATCAGGACAGGCTAGCCCCGCATTCATTACCCTGGTGGCACTGCCCACCGCCATCAATAGCACTGTGGCAATAACAATTTTCCACACCAGCCGACGAATCCAGACCTGAACCTGGACAAAAGCATGGGGTTGACTTTGGGAGCGAATGGCATTGGGGAGAATAGACTCAGCCATAGTTTTGATCTGCAACCTCAACAATAGGGGCAAGGGCGGGGAGAAAAACCCCAGTCACCGTCAGATTCTAACCAACACTCTCCCCAGGGGAAAGAAAACTTGGCTACAGCATCGATATTCTTTAGATTTACTTCAGATTTCCCCGACTCAACCTTTGAGACTATAAACCCGTTGCCATTGCTCCTCTGTAACCCGAAAGTTTGTGCTGTTGGGCGCCCTAATAACCAGCAAATCTCGTAGAATCTGATCCTGTTTAAGTTCGTGGCGGCGGAGGGGTTGTCCCAGCAATTTACGTAGAAATCTGAGTTGTACCCTCGGTTTATCTAACTTAGCCTGGTCAGGCATGAGCCAATATTGCTTATCTAGTAGCTCTGTTTGAATTTCCGGTGGCTTAGTTACCTCGGCAATGGCATAAATCCCCGCTTCTGGGCCGGCCATCCAGACCAAAGCCCGATCGCCAACCTGAATTTCCTTGCCATAACGGGTTACTAACCAGGGCAATTCCTCTTGCTCTTCAATGGCCTGAAGAATTTGATAGTACTTAGGGTTGCCTTGAAATAACCAGTAGGCCATAGTTGGTTCGCAAATTGAAATAACTGCGGCGAGATTTGGGTCAGGGTAACAAAATTGAAGCTAATTAAAATTGACTGCAACAGCTACTTTGACCGCTAAAAATCAACCTTATCCTACATTTAATTTAAATCCACGCCAACGTAGTAACGAAGACTTTATTATTTACTGAATAACATCAAATAACACCTGACTCATATATCTTTCCGCCCAGGCGTCCCCAAAGGCTTTTTCCAGTACCCGACGGGTTTTATCATTTTTCTGTTGTTGTTGGCAATAATGAATTTGTCCCTGACGGTGTTCCGACGTTTGAGTCTCAGACAAAGGTGCAGCAACCGTTGCTTGGTGGCAGTGAATTTGCAAAAAATCCGCTACCCGTTGCACAAACCGTTCTTCTTCAGTGCCATTGCTGGGGCGGATAAATAAACAATACTCAGAAAATATTTCTCCCCAGGGAGGCAATTCTCGTTGTTGCTCAAATTCTGGTTGGCCTAATTCCGCCAATGCTTCTTGGTACGCTTCAGGCAATTGGCGATCGCCTTGGGTGGGGGATAGATCGGCAATGGCCGCACTCACCCCCGCTGGCCCCGCCACAATATCACAACCAAATAGGGGCAGACCGTATAGAGGCTCGGGAAACATCACACAATGGAGAATATCCAGTCCCTTGCCCACCTTGGCCAACTCCAAATGCATTTTGCGGAACTGGGGCGTTTGGTAGCACCGATTTTCAATCACTAACTTTTCCCCTTCCAGTCGACCTTCTACGTAGCCCAAATCCTCCGGTAACGCATAGGGCTTGAGGGATAAACCCTGCCAACTAGCGGCGATCGCCAGGGCTAGCTGTTGAATCATTGGGTTCAACGTCGGCATCAGGGAAGAATTAGTCAAACTTAAATCAGTGACGGCCATGGTAAACATTCAAATCTAGGGTAAATCAATCGGACAATGGGCTGGAAACTTGGAAACTAAAACCTACGCTGGATTGCCGCCCCCTTCCTCCGTTGACAGTTCTAAACAATAGCCCGCTCCATACACCGTTTTAATGAAGCGAGGCCGACGGGGGTTGGGTTCCAACTTGGTGCGGAGGTGGCGAATGTGCACCCGAATGGTTTCAATATCATCATCTGGTTCATAGCCCCACACTTCCCGCAAAATGTCGCTGGGGGAAACCGTTTGCCCATGGCGTTGCAACAAACAGTGGAGCAACTCAAACTCCAAATGGGTCAACTTAATACTTTTGCCAAACCAAATCGCCTCAAATCTTTCCGGTACCAAGGTTAGGGGCCCCTGGTTGAGAATTTCTGAGTGTTTCGCCGCCTGGGGAATGCGATCCGTGCGCCGCAGTAAGGCCCTCACCCGGGCTAACATTTCCTCCACGTCGAAGGGCTTGGTGAGGTAGTCGTCGGCCCCGGAGTCAAAGCCTTGAATCTTATCCTGGATCTGACCCAACGCCGTTAGCATCAGCACCGGAATATCGGCCGTGCGTTCATCCCGGCGCAACCGTTGACAGACCGTAAACCCATCCACCTTGGGCAGCATCAAGTCCAACATGATCAAATCCGGTTGCAGTTGCACCGCCAACGCTTGACCCTTAATGCCATCCACTGCTTGTTGGACATCGTAGCCCGCCATTTCCAGGTTAATGGAGACTAAATCAGAAATTGCCGGGTCGTCGTCAATGATCAGTATTCGAGGCATGCGCAGGGACTAAAGGAAAACAAAATAATTTCAAGGCGCAAACCATTATAAGAGCTTTTAAAGGGCCAAGGCCCTAAATCATTGGCTTTTTATTCTTGACTAATGATTTTTATAGTTTTAAGTAACTAGTTTGAACTACATTGCTGGGCAAATTAGCCAGATTACCGCAAAGCTCGGCAATAAAGGGGGTAAATACAGGGCTCTTTCCCCTTTGCCAGATCTTAGATTCTATTCCTGGGGACCTGGAGCTACGGGAATGGCTGCCCCTTCCACCGGAATGACCTGAATGAGGTGATCTTCTGCCGGATTTTTACTGGCGGGGGGAGCAATGGGAGCTTCACTGGGTAAAGCCTTTTTCGGAGCAGGATTGCTGATAATGGCAGTGTCCACAGCTTTTTGCTCCATGGGTTTACCAAGGGGGCTATGGAGAGGAGGCGAAGAAGGTATTTCGGTAGCGTCGGAAGGTGGTGCTCCATGACTTTCCCCAGCGGGAAGCAGATTCTCACCGATCGCCCCAGTGGTTTCCGTTTCCAGTACTTTGGCAGTTTCAGCGGCCGGGCCAGGGGTCTTATCGGACTTTTCCCCGGTGGGCGTGGTGGGACGCAACTCAGAATTGACCAATTTGGCACCACCATCCTGGGGAGCATTATTCTCCGGCTGGGCGATCGCCGGGGGACATTCGGTACTGCTCAGCCCCACTTGACAGCGCAACTCCTCCCTAGCCAAGGAAACAAAAATGCCGGTGCTGGAAAGGAGTAAAGCAAAAATAGTTAAAGCGTTTCTCATAACCACTGACTTAACTTGAATCGGTGTGTTGTCTTTGCCATTGATCCCAGGTGGTTAGCTGAACAACAGCGAACCCATGGCAACCGATCCTAGCCCATGGGAAGAAAAATTTTCATTTTCCAGGGCCATTTTGGCGATCGCCCCGTGGTGGTGGGTAAGAATTTCGCTTTCAGTTAATCAAACCAACCAATGTCCTCATCGCTTAAATGGGTGGAGGGCTGTTTGGGGGCCACATAACGGGCAGGCATGGCTCGGGGCAGGGTGGTGAGGGCGGCGCTGGTCGAGGGAGTTAAGTCCTCTTCCAAATCCTGAATTTTGCTGTACAGTTTGCCCACCAAATTTTTTTCTTCCGTCAGTTCCGTTTGCAACTTCTCCACCAATTGCACTTCGTTCTGGAGTTTTTTCACCCGAGCCTGTTCTTGTTTTAAACTTTGTTCTAGTTGTTTAACCTTTTCCTGAGCCTTTTTTTCTTGCCGCTGGCG
>NZ_JADEWJ010000260.1:0-5586 GCF_015207725.1 Synechocystis sp. LEGE 06083 | reverse complement strand
GAATTAATGCAGTAATTTTCACAAATGATCAAACTATCCTTGCCGCCGATGCCGCTGGGATAGTATATCAAGGAAAACTAATGGGTGGTCATTAATTTTCTTCAAAACATTTTTAAGGAATTAAACGGGGCTTGATTTTTTCAATACCTTGGAGGGCACAGGCTTGGTCTAAGTTTCCATTGGGGGAACCAGAAACGCCGATCGCCGCCACTAATTGGTCTCCGACTTTAATGGCCAGGCCGCCAGTGCTATAACTCAGACCGGTGATGGGATTGGGAGCCAGAGGCACGGAACCCACAGGCAACGGAGCTGGGGTCATTTTTTTTGCGATCGCCTCTGTGGAATCTTCTTTGGTGATGGGTCCTAAGGTGATCACAGTATAAGCTTTATAAAGGCTATTTTCTATGGTGTGGGGAGTGGCTCCGTCCCCTCGGATAACAGCTTGCACTAAACCTTCTTGATTGACCACTGTGGCGGTAACGTTATAACCATTTCCCTGACAACTGTTAACAGCTTCCATGGCCGCTTCCACTGCCAAAGAGAATGGCAATTGATAAAGGGTTTTTAAGGCAAAGGCTCCAGGGGAAAACGCCAAAGATAGGCCAAGGGAAACCCCTAATACCAAAAGGGGTTGAAAAACTACTTTTTTCAATTTCATGGAAAGCTCTCTGTAGTGAAACAATCCTAATTCTACTTACATTTACGACCTTATTTTCTGGATCTAGTGCCCACCCAATGTGGTAAAATTCGTGGAGGGTATATTAACAAGGGTTCTGAATATTTTGTTTTTTGACAGCCCGATAAATTGTACTACTGCATTGGTCCGTGCTCAGAAATTTTCTTCCCTTGACTGGGGTCATTTCCAAAAGGGCGATCGCCACTCAGAATTTACTCCCATTGCCATTTTTTCTGCTGATTTTCCCAACATCTAGCAACTTTTGGGACTCCACACTGATGGTTTAAGTTTTCAAATAACATTTCT
The DNA here is from genome assembly GCF_015207725.1 of Synechocystis sp. LEGE 06083. NCBI lineage: Bacteria > Bacillati > Cyanobacteriota > Cyanophyceae > Synechococcales > Merismopediaceae > Synechocystis > Synechocystis sp. LEGE 06083. Next base: position 4,604 of record NZ_JADEWJ010000260.1, on the reverse strand, counting down.
GGAGATATGCCAATGACTTGCGATATTGCCAACAAAATCATTCTCGTGACCGGTGCTAACCGTGGCATAGGGAAGGTGCTGGTGGAGTCTTTTTTGGAGCACGGAGCCGCTAAAGTTTACGCCGCCGTTAGAAACCTGGACAGTGCCGCCCCCCTAGTCGAGCAATATGGCGACAAAGTAGTCCCTATTTTTATTGATCTGGCGGACCCAGAATCCATTGCTACCGCCGCCCAAACCGCCACGGATGTAGATATTGTGGTCAATAATGCCGGGGTGCAAAAAGTAGCATCTCCCTTGGACGAAGGGGCGATCGCCTGTCTAAAATCTGAAATGGAGACCAATGTGTATGGCTTAATTGCCATGGCCCAAGCCTTTGCGCCGGTGCTCAAGGCCAATGGGGGAGGGGCCTTTGTGCAACTTAACTCAGTAGTTTCCCTAAAATCATTTTCCAATGTGGCCACCTACTCCGCTTCCAAAGCCGCAGCCTATTCCATTACCCAGGCATTGTGGGAATTGCTTGGTGAGCAAGGCACTCTGGTTCTGAGTGTCCACCCCGGCCCGTTGGCCACCGAAATGACCCATGCCTCTGGAAGGGCGGATATTGCCGAGCCCCCCACCTTAGCGGCAGATGCCATTATCGACGCCCTCAGATCCGGCGAATTTCATGTTTTTCCCCACGATACTATGGCCAAACAAATGGGTACTGCCTATCAGACCTTTGCCAAAAGTGTAATTGAAGTTAATTATGGCTAAAAGCTAGAGTGCCGGTGAGGATTTTAGTTTTTCACAACAACGGTTCAGGGTCAAAATATAGCCAAAATGTAAACTTCATCCACCCATGAAACATTCCCGCAGAAATTTTCTTACCTTGGCTGGGGCAAGTTTTCTCCTGGCGATCGCCGATGATCAAGGTTTTGTGAGAATTATCTCCTTAGCCAAGGGAAAATTGGTCGAAGAACATCAAATTTCCTCGACGGGAATTAACGCTGTAATTTTTATGGATGATCAAACTATCCTGGCCGCTGACGCCGCTGGTATGGTCTATCAAGGAAAACTAACAAGTTCTAACTAAACTAACTGCCGACCAAATGTCCGATTCTGATCAATACTTCCCCGAGACAATTCGAGGAAATTCCTGAACCATGGTTTATGGCCACTGGTGCGGTGAGGAGTGCAGGGCCCTGGCCATGATCATTTAAAATTCTAGGTGACTTTGTGAATTCGTTGCTGAGGAAGGAGTGTGTAACCAATGGCTAAATATGTACTTTGGGGGACCTATTGCGACAATGTGGAAGAAAAAAGAGCGCCCCACCGTCAAGCCCATCTGGACGGACTCAAAGCCCAAAAGGAAAGTGGCGTGTTGGTTACCATTGGGCCCACCAAGGATTTACAGCAGGTTTTTGCCATCTATGACGCACCAGACCAGGACACAGTGGAGAAGTTGGTGCAAGGTGACCCCTACTGGCAAAACGGTATCTGGACGGAGTACGAGGTCAAGGAGTGGATTCAAGCTTTTTAGCGTTGCTACCACTATTACCCCAAGTCAAGGGTAGGGGCCCATTCCCCCAGGAAAAATTCTAATCTTCGTGGTCATCGAAGGGATCACCCAGCTCGGCGGAGGGGGGACCAAAGGAGGTGTATACTGCCAAGCCAGTGATGGCAATGAGAATGACAGCAAAAGTAATGCTAAGAACTGTTGCGGATTCCATGGGGTAAGATTGATAGTTGTTTCTGTTGTCTTATATTATTACAGAACATTACAAAAACTCATTTAGTCATTTTTACGGGAAATCTATGGCACAGCGCACTCGGTTAGGAGATATCCTCAGACCCCTCAACTCGGAATACGGTAAGGTCGTACCGGGCTGGGGTACCACTCCTGTCATGGGGGTATTTATGGCACTTTTTCTGGTTTTCTTACTGATTATTTTACAGATTTATAACTCTTCTCTGATTCTCGAAGGCTTCAGTGTGGACTGGGCTGGTTAATTTGGGGTTGTCGACGTATTCCTGACCCAATTTAATCTCAACCTATTTTTGGTTAATCTTTTTTGCATCCCGCCCCGTCGGGATTTTTTTGTCTTCTAAGGCACGGGGGTAAGAAAATTGTTACCGGCAGATCAAGAAATGTAGCCCAAAGCCTTGTCTAGATGGGCTGGTGCGTTTTCTGTCATAATCGAACAGGACTTGTTACATTTTTTATTGCAAATCCCCGGGGTGACGGTAACTTAGCCGGTCTGCCTCTCTGTAACGATGTTGCCGGGCTTCCTCCGGTGAATGTTAGTAAAAATCCTTAAATTTAGACGGTTCATTATGACACAGATTTCTGGCTCCCCTGATGTCCCCGATTTGGGTCGGCGTCAGTTTATGAACTTATTGACCTTTGGTACGATCACTGGGGTGGCGGCCGGAGCCCTCTATCCAGCGGTTAAGTATTTGATCCCTCCTTCCAGTGGTGGGACCGGTGGCGGCGTAACTGCGAAGGATGCCTTGGGTAATGATGTTAAGGTGACGGAATTTTTGGCTTCCCATAACGCTGGCGATCGGGTATTGGCCCAAGGTTTGAAGGGCGACCCGACCTATATTGTAGTCCAGGGGGATGACACGATCGCCGACTATGGTATTAATGCGGTTTGTACCCATTTGGGCTGTGTGGTGCCCTGGAATGCCAGCGAAAATAAATTTATGTGCCCTTGCCACGGTTCCCAGTACAACGCCGAAGGTAAAGTGGTGCGTGGCCCGGCTCCCCTCTCTTTGGCTTTGGCCCATACCACAGTTACCGACGATGACAAATTAGTGCTCAGCCCCTGGACGGAAACCGATTTCCGCACCGACGAAGATCCCTGGTGGGCTTAGGTTTAGCTTTGCTATCCGTTGAGTAAGCAACACTGTTGTAATTTTGTGTAATTGTCTGAGACTGGTCTTTTTCCCCTACTGTTTACCTAAACCTAATCCGTTCAACTTAACGATGAGAAACCCTGATACTTTGGGGCTGTGGACGAAAACCATGGTTGCTCTGCGCCGCTTCACGGTGTTGGCGATCGCCACAGTCAGCGTCTTTTTAGTCACCGATCTTAGCCTGCCCCAGGCCGCCTCTGCCTATCCCTTTTGGGCCCAGGAAACGGCCCCTTTGACCCCCCGGGAAGCCACTGGTCGCATTGTTTGTGCTAACTGTCACCTCGCCCAGAAGGCGGCGGAAGTGGAAATTCCCCAAGCAGTTTTGCCCGACACCGTGTTTGAAGCGGTAGTGAAAATTCCCTACGACCTCGATAGTCAACAGGTGCTGGGAGATGGTTCCAAGGGTGGCTTGAACGTAGGGGCCGTATTGATGTTGCCCGAAGGATTTAAAATTGCGCCCCCCGATCGCCTGTCGGAGGAACTGAAAGAAAAAGTTGGTGGCACCTACTTCCAGCCCTATCGGGAAGATATGGAAAATGTGGTCATTGTTGGCCCTTTGCCCGGTGAGCAGTATCAGGAAATTGTTTTCCCCGTCTTGTCCCCCGACCCTGCCAAGGATAAAAGCATTAACTACGGTAAATTCGCTGTCCACCTCGGGGCTAACCGTGGTCGGGGACAAATTTATCCGACCGGTTTGCTGAGCAATAACAATGCCTTTAAAGCGCCCAAAGCTGGCACTATCTCCGAAGTTAACGCCCTTGAAGCTGGTGGCTATCAACTGATTCTCACCACTGCTGATGGTACGGAAACCGTAGACATTCCTGCTGGTCCCGAATTGATCGTCAGTGCCGGTCAAACTGTGGAAGCAGGGGAATTTTTGACTAATAATCCCAATGTGGGCGGTTTTGGCCAGAAAGATACGGAAGTGGTGCTGCAAAATCCCACCCGCATTAAATTCCTGGTCCTCTTCTTGGCGGGAATTATGCTTTCCCAAATTCTGTTGGTGTTGAAGAAAAAACAAATTGAAAAAGTTCAAGCCGCTGAACTTAATTTCTAGTTCATTTCTCCACCGGATTATCCCACCATAGGGGCAGAGCCTAGGTTCTCCCCTGGGGGCCATCGAAGAATGCTCAGCTTGAGTTATGTCGTCGGTGGCCCCATTGATTTTTGCAGAACTACCCTAGCTCGATATGCTGGTAGGAATAGACAACTTTTAGATTTTGCTGACTCTATGCGTGTTTACGTTCTTTTATTCAACGCAGGTACGGATAATGAAGGCATCCACACCGTACAAATGGGGGGACGCAATAAGATTTTGATGTTCGCTTCCGAGGATGATGCCACCCGTTACGCCCTGCTTTTAGAGGCCCAGGATTTTCCGCCGCCCTCAATTGAAGCCATGGATTCCCGGGATATTGAAGAGTTTTGCCAAGAAGCTGGCTACGATTGCGAAGTTGTGGCGGAAGGTATGCTGGCCATTCCCCCGGAAAAAAATGTGGCCGAACCGGAATGGGACCCAGATGGGGTTTTGCAGGCGGCCCGGGAAGCCCAGAGCAATGACCAAGGCCAGGAGGAAGAAAAACCAGACACTGAATTTTCCGATGCGGAGCTAGATAATATTCGCCGTCGCTTAGAAGGATTGTTGTAGAAAAACTTTGGGTATGCTTGGCCTGACTTTAACTAACCATGGTTTTAAAGCTTAGTCC
>NZ_JADEWJ010000259.1:0-5610 GCF_015207725.1 Synechocystis sp. LEGE 06083 | reverse complement strand
GTTTTTGCCCCATAAACGCCTCCGCAAATAGGCCAAAAGAGCAAAATCTTCCTCTAGATCAAGACGCTGGGACTTTGGTGTTGTGTAGGGTTTTCTGCCGCCGCCGTCCATTTAGCTGGTGTGGATGCCCGAAGTTGGCTTGAGGTAGGTATATTGCAACAAACTGCGCTCGTAGTTTTCCAGCAGTAGTTGGGATTCCTCCAGGCTCATGCGTTTATCCTCCATGGCCTGCTCACAGTAGCGGCGCATATTTTCCAGCAAATCTTCGGGATCGTACTGCACATAGCCCAACACTTCGGCAATGGTATCCCCCCGCACTAAATGCTCAATTTGGTAACCTTTGGGATTCATTTGAATATGCACCACATTAATGTCACCAAACAAGTTATGTAAATTACCCATAATTTCTTGGTAGGCTCCCACCAAAAACATCCCCAAATAATAGGGTTCCACCCTGGGCGGAGCATCTTCCTGTTCTATTTCCATTAAGGGATGTAATTCCAGCACTGACTTGACGTCCCGCAGGTCAATAAATCGGTCAATTTTGCCGTCACTGTCGCAGGTAATATCCGCTAGAATGCCCCGCTGGGTAGGTTCTTCATCCAAACGATGGATGGGCATAATGGGGAAAAGTTGGTCGATCGCCCAGGAATCCGGAGCCGATTGAAACACCGACATATTGGCGTAGTAGATGGAAGCTAAGTTAACTTCCAAGTTTTCCAAATCATCGGGGACATATTCCTGCTGACGACAAATTTGTAAGATTTTACGGCAACAGGCCCAATAAATTTCCTCAGCTTTAGCCCTTTCTTTCAGACCTAAATAACCAAAGTTAAATAAACTAATAGCTTCCGTTTTAAACTGTTCCACGTCATGGTACGCTTCCTGGTAATTATCCACCGTAATGGTTTCCCAGGTTTCCATCAGATTGCGCAAAATCGCATGGTCTTTGGCCTTCACCTTGGGCAAAGGGGGATTGATATCGTTGGTGGCCACAATGTCGAAAATGAGCACCGACTGATGGCTGGCGATCGCCCGGCCACTTTCACTAATCAGCACCGGACAGGGAATTTCAGCGGCCACACAGGCATCCTGCACCGCCGAAATCACATCGTTAACGTAATTCTGGATATTGTAATTTTTGGAAGCATAAAAATTGGTTTTGGAGCCGTCATAATCCACTCCGAGGCCGCCCCCCACATCGAGATAGCGCATATTGCCCCCCAGTTTGGCCAACTGCACAAAAATTTGGCTGGCTTCCGTCATCGCTTCCTTAATGACAGAAATGGAAGAAATCTGGGAACCGATGTGGAAATGGAGCAATTGCAGACTATCCAGCATATCCGCCTGGCGCAGTTGCCCGATCGCCGTTAACATCTCCGGAATGGTCAAGCCAAATTTAGCCCGATCGCCGGTGGAAATTCCCCAACGTCCCATACCCTGGGTACTCAGTTTGGCCCGTACCCCAAGAATTGGTTTAATGCCCAGATTGCGGGAAATTTCGATGGCTAAAGCCACTTCTGCCACCTGCTCCACCACAATGATCGGCCGATGGCCCAGACGACGGGCTAGCAAGGCCGTCTCAATATATTCCCGGTCTTTGTAGCCATTACAAATCAGTAAAGGTTGATTTTGCTGGTCTGGCTCTGGGTTTTCCTGGGGTTGGAGCATGGCCAGGGCAATCATCAATTCCGGTTTAGAACCGGCTTCCAAGCCAAAATTGTAGGGAGTGCCATAGCGCACCAGGGATTCGACAATATGGCGATGCTGGTTGCACTTAATCGGATAAACCCCCCGGTAGGTGTTGGGATAGCGGTAACGGGCAATGCCCCGGGCAAAGGCCGCATTGAGGCGATTGATGCGGTCGGCCAAAATGTCAGAAAAGCGCAACAGCAAAGGCAAGCCAATATTTCTTTGCCTTAAACCCTTGACCAATTCGTACAAATCCAACGCCCCCCCATGGTCAGCCTGGGGCGAAACGGTGACATGGCCCGCCGCATTGATGGAAAAGTAGGGTTCCCCCCAACCAGTGATGCGGTAGAGGTTTTCACTGTCGTCAATGGTCCAGGGTTTCTCCCTGGGGGAGGCTTGGTCGGTGGATGCCTTTTCCCCAGAAGACTCTTCGATCATCTCAGTCTGGCTGGACTGCTCAGTCATTGCCATGATATTCAATTCCATCAATTTCCCTTCCATGGCTTGCTCTAGCGGTAAATAAACTGCTTTTGATTTTAAGTCCAACTAGGGTGAACTAACCTAACTTAACGAATGGCCCTGAAAGGGCGATCGCCGCTTAACACTCAATTAAATTTGATGATGCCGTACTCTTCCCATGATAGAGTTGAAACATATTAATTTAAATTGTTTCCCAGTTTTTAATGCCACCGCCCCAAATTGTGCAGTGGGAGTAACGCATGAAATTTTCTTTCTTTAGCGACCATTTCTGCGGGATACCAAAGATGAAATGGTGTTAGAGCTTGCAGTCAAAGCAAGATGTCAGATTATAATCACACATAACACTCGTGACTTTGTCGGTGTAGAGCCGTTTGGTTTGAATGTGCTTGGGCCTTCAGAGTTTTTACGCTTGATAGGAAATTTGCCATGAGTATCGTTCAAGTTCAAATTCCTGACTCATTACACAAAAGCTTGTCTGAGCTTGCAAGTCGTGATGGAATTTCTATAGATCAATTTATATCTAGTGCGGTTGCCGAAAAACTATCTGCTTTAATGACCGAGAATTATCTTCAAGAAAGAGCTAAAAGAGGTAGTCGGTTAAAGTATGAGGCGATTTTGTCTAAAGTTCCCGATATTGAGCCGGAACCATATGACAGAATACCAACCATCTAACACTACATCGGAGTCAATATCTCAAATGCAATCTGTAAAAATTAAAAGTTATCTCCAGTAGTTTAATCAGAACATGTGAACCATTAGAAGTGAGCGCCTCTACCCATTTTCGTCCAAGCAATTTACTCAGATGGGTTAGTCAACTCTAGGGGAATTTCTAATATTTATGTAATTTCTTCAACACTAAAACCACTTGCGATTGTTACATTCCCCCGACAGAATCTAGCATAGAATAGCTTCGGCAAGGCTTTTTCTTGCCATAGTTTAAACGAATGTTAACCTGACCGCTGTAATTAATTTGTATGCCCAACCCTTCTTTCCTGCCCCCAGAAACAGACCACCAAAGATTGCAAGAAATTTGGGAAGATAGCTTGGCCATGCAGTACTTGATGCCATTGGCGGGTAACTATTTGCCTTGGAGTGGCTATGCCCTCCGCCCCAGTGGGTTGGTACAAATTCTCAACACGATTTTAATTCGTAAACACCTATCCATTGTGGAATGTGGTGGTGGAGTATCTACCTTGTACATTGCCCGTTTATTCCGTCGCAATGGTTTACAGGGCAAACTCCACTGTATCGAAAATAATTTGGATTGGTTAAATTTGTTGCAAGATGCATTAGCCAGGGAAGAGTTGACCACCTACGTCCAGCTCATCCATGCTCCGTTGGAACCCTGTGAACTGGCCTTGGACAATGGGGAGTGGTACGATCGCCAGAAAATCCGTCACCAGTTGCCCGCCAGCAAAACCATTGATTGCCTGTTGGTGGATGGGCCGCCGGCCTACCGGGAGGACATTCAATATTCCCGTTTTCCGGCAGTGCCTTTCTTCCAAAGTCAGTTAGCTCCCCACGGCACCATCATTTTGGACGACATTAACCGCCGAGGAGAGCAGGAAGTTCTAGCCCGTTGGCAGACATTACTCAACGTCAGTTTTGATCCCTCCATTGGCAATGTGGCGATCGCCCACCTGTAGGCTCAGGGTGAGTTCAAAAAGCCCCCCAGACCCCCCAAGTTTAGGGGCCAGCCGGATGAAAATCTGCCAGTGTTGAAATATTGAGGATGCGAACTAGGACTTTACCAGCAGGCTTCCTGGCAACCAAATGCTTTACACCGTTGGACTAGTTCAGGACAATTAAGTTTGCCCCATAGATTAATCCTAATCTTCTGCCATGAAATCCCCCCAGGCTCAACAAATCCTAGACCAGGCCCGCCGTTTGCTCTACGAAAAAGCCATGGTCAAAATCAATGGGCAATATGTGGGCACCGTGGCGGCCATTCCCCAGTCGGATCACCATGATTTGAACTATACGGAGGTTTTCATTCGGGACAATGTGCCGGTGATGATCTTTTTGTTACTGCAAAATGAAACGGAAATTGTCCAAAACTTTTTGGAAATTTGCCTCACCCTCCAGAGTGAAACTTTTCCCACCTATGGCATTTTCCCCACCAGTTTTGTGGAAACGGAAAACCATGAACTCAAGGCAGACTATGGCCAACGGGCGATCGGTCGGGTTTGTTCGGTGGATGCATCCCTCTGGTGGCCCATTTTGGCCTATTACTACGTGCAAAGAACTGGCAATGAAGCTTGGGCCAGGCAAACCCATGTGCAGTTGGGGCTGCAAAAGTTTTTAAACCTCATTCTCCATCCAGTGTTTCGGGATGCGCCCACTTTGTTTGTACCAGATGGGGCTTTTATGATTGACCGTCCCATGGATGTGTGGGGAGCCCCCCTGGAAATCCAAACCCTCCTCTACGGGGCCTTAAAAAGTGCGGCGGGGTTACTGTTAATTGACTTGAAAGGGAAGGGTTATTCCAGCCACAATGACCACCCCTTCGATAGTTTTACTGTGGAGCAGAGCCACCAGTTTGACCTGAGTGTGGATTGGCTGAAAAAACTGCGCACCTATCTGCTCAAGCATTACTGGATTAATTGCAACATTGTCCAAACCCTGCGCCGCCGTCCCACGGAACAGTACGGTGAAGAAGCCAGCAATGAACATAATGTCCACACAGAGACCATTCCCAACTGGCTCCAGGATTGGCTCGGCGATCGGGGGGGTTATTTAATCGGCAATATCCGCACGGGTCGCCCCGATTTTCGCTTTTTTTCCCTGGGCAATTGCTTGGGAGCAATTTTTGATGTCACGAGTTTGGCCCAGCAACGTTCATTTTTCCGTTTGGTATTGAATAATCAGCGGGAACTGTGTGCCCAAATGCCCCTGAGAATTTGCCATCCCCCCCTCAAGGATGATGATTGGCGCAGTAAAACCGGCTTTGACCGCAAAAATTTACCCTGGTGCTACCACAATGCTGGCCATTGGCCCTGTTTATTTTGGTTTCTAGTGGTGGCGGTGCTCCGCCATAGCTGTCATTCCCACTACGGCACGGTGGAGTATGCGGAAATGGGTAACCTCATCCGCAATAACTACGAAGTGCTTTTGCGTCGCTTGCCCAAACATAAATGGGCCGAATATTTTGATGGTCCCACCGGCTTTTGGGTTGGGCAACAGTCCCGTTCCTACCAAACTTGGACCATTGTTGGTCTATTGTTAGTGCATCATTTTACGGAAGTTAACCCCGACGATGCTTTGATGTTCGACCTGCCTAGTTTGCAAAGTTTGCATCAAGCGTTGCACTAACAGGACTTACGCAAAAGAAAACTTAAGAGTAGGAGAACGAAGCTGTTGACGCAGGAAATCAGACCATGGTTGATGAGATATTTCGTAGACTGTCAATGGGCTATTAACGGCTTGACGACGAAGAAA
>NZ_JADEWJ010000021.1:0-23878 GCF_015207725.1 Synechocystis sp. LEGE 06083 | reverse complement strand
ACGCCGCCCCCCAGGATAGTCACCTGCCCTGCTTTGACCCCCGGCACGCCCCCCAGTAAAACTCCCCGGCCACCCTGTTGCTTTTCCAGGTAATGGGCCCCCATTTGCACCGCCAACCGACCGGCAATGCGACTCATGGGAGCCAACAACGGCAATTGACCATTGGCCAGTTCCACCGTTTCGTAGGCGATCGCCGTAATGCCTGATTTAATTAAAGCTTCCGTTAGGGAACGTTCCGCTGCTAAATGGAGATAGGTGAACAACAACTTCGGCAGGGTTAAATATTCATATTCCCTGGGGAGAGGTTCTTTCACCTTCACCACCAGTTCCTTCTGCCAAGCTTCTTTGGCTGTCGAAACCAACTGGGCTCCCACCTTGGCATAGGCCCCATCGGGGAAACCAGAACCTACCCCGGCCCCTTGTTCCACAAAGACCTCATGGCCCTGGGCCACCAATGCCCGCACACTACTGGGGGTCAGCCCCACCCGAAATTCCTGGTCTTTAATTTCCTTGGGAACACCAATTTCCATACCGATCTCTGCAAGGGGGATACTATGCCGACAACCCCATTAAATCAGACATTTCCACCGATGCCATGGACTAGGACTGCAACTAGGGATTGGCCGTAAATTCCCTTAAAATAGTAAGTCTGCTTAGATCAATAAAATCATCGAGAGGTTTGCCTTGCTAACATTGGGGGTCAACATCGATCACGTAGCCACTATTCGCCAAGCCCGTCAAACGGTGGAGCCAGACCCGATCGCCGCCGCTGTGTTGGCCGAACTAGCTGGAGCCGATGGCATTACCGCCCATTTACGGGAGGATCGTCGCCACATCCAAGAACGAGACGTGGAAATATTGCGCCAAACGGTGCGTACCCATTTAAACCTAGAGATGGCTGCCACCAAGGAAATGGTGGAAATTGCTCTCCAATTAAAGCCTGACTACGTCACCCTAGTACCGGAACGACGGGAAGAGGTCACCACGGAAGGGGGCCTAGATGTGGCCGGTAATTTGAGTTATCTAGCTGGAGTAGTAGACCAACTGCAAGGGCAAAATATCCCCGTCAGCCTCTTCATTGATGGTGATCCACCCCAACTGAAAGCCGCCGCCCAAAGCGGAGCTAAATTTATCGAATTACACACGGGCAAATATGCCAATGCCCCCACCGCCGACGACCAGGCCCGGGAATTAGGCTCTTTGGCGATCGCCTGTGATATTGCGCTGGAACTGGGGCTACGGATCAACGCCGGCCATGGACTGACCTATTGGAATGTGCGCCCTGTGGCGGAACTACCAGGCATGGAAGAATTGAACATTGGCCACAGCATCATGAGCCGAGCCATTCTGGTAGGTATGGAACGGGCGGTGCGGGAAATGAAATTGGCCATGTTGGGCCTGCCATTTTAGCGCCAAGCCCATGGTAGGGTGGAAAGTTGGGCATTAATAGCCCTCCCCATTGGTATAGTCAGTTAGTATTTATTAGTTATAAAACAAGTTATATGGCTACCTATTATTACGCTTTGGCAAGTCAAAAGTTTCTCCTGGAAGAGGAACCCTTTGAAGAGGTACTCAAAGAACGGCGGCGGGATTATGCTGAAAAAAATAAGGAAATTGACTTTTGGCAAGTAATTCAACCAGCCTTTATTAATGCACCGGAACTGGCAGAAGCAAAGGCAAAAGCTCCCGAAAAAAATGTAGCGATTATTTCCACTAATAAGTCTTTTATTGTTTGGGTAAAACTGCGGTTGGAATACGTTTTAACCGGGGAATTTGAAGCGCCCTGCGATACCATTCCTGACCCCCTGGCCTCCCTGGGTTAGGGCAGCTTTTACAACTACAACACGAGCTAACTAATCGTATTCCAGTAAGCTCCAAAACTGGTTACTGCCGGGAAACTGGGCCGCTACAGTTACGTTATCAAAGCTAATGATCTCCGAGCCGGTGAAAATATCTCCTGTGCGGTTAAGGGGAATTAGTTCCCTTCGATTTTCGTCCACCAATACCACTGTTTCTGCCCCCGGCACTTGAATTTGGAAATAGCTGGCCTGGTTTTGGGGTAAAGTCCGCCCCAGGGGAGAAATTAATCGCACTTGCTTTTCGCTAAACGTGCCATAGGTGCGGGGAAATTGTTGTCCTACTCCCTGGGCGGTCACATCGTAGGCGATCGCCTGGTAATAGGTTTCTTCCTGGGAATTTTTGCTCAGAATTAATAACTGATAATCTCCTGGTTGGGGAAAGGCGGCGTTGACTGTCACTTGTCCCCGGTGATTTTGGCTGAGGGTATATTGCTTATCCAGGGGCTGGCCGTTGTTATCCATCAATTGGGCCAGCACTTGCACATCGCTACCTGTGCGGAGGGTCACTTCCAAATCCCCACCGGCCACTATGTTATTTTTCTTGTGACTGACCAACGCGATGCCATCCCGAAAAAATCTGGGGGTGAGGGCTGGCATGGTATCAAACGTTTGGCGATCGTAGGTTTGGGACAGTAACTGCCATTGGCTTTCCCGGGGAAAGTGGCTAACAATTAACTGTTCCGGCGGCGTGGCGAAATAGGTCGGGTTAAATTTAGCCTCAAATTTACCGTCATTAACAATGCCCGCTCCCCAGGTGGTATCAAGTAAATACCATTGGCCGTTAATGCTGACCCCATTCCAAGCATGGTTAACGTCGGGGTCATCCCCCACAATTACATCTCCCCCTTTGGCAAAGCCTTCAATAATTACCACGTCTAGCCCCAATTCCTTAGCCAAGGCCTGATACAAATTGGAGTAACCAGAGCAGATGGTTTCCCCCCGAGCAAGCACCGTCTCCGGTCGGAGGTCATCAATGTTGCGGGTTTCGGCCATGGGCACGTCGTAGGCAATATTGTGGGTAATCCAGCTATAGGCTAAGCGGGCTTTTTCCCAGTCATTGTTGGCCAAGGGACTGATTAAGGCAGCCAATTCTTTAACGGAATTACCTTGGTAAACAATTGTACGAGCCAAATTATCTAATCTTTCCCCCCCATCCCCAGAAAAAGATGCGGTATTACCAGCAATGGGATTCTCCACCCGTTGGGTTACCACAAGGGTTTTGGGGTTGATACCCTGGGGCAATTTATCGGCGATCGCCCCTAGGTTAACGGGCGGCAAACTTTTGGAACCACCGCTGGGGCTAAAATACCAAATCCCTGCCCCGATCAAACCGACCAGTACCAGTCCGGTAAATAAACCACCGTTGGCGTTGGGGGATTTTCTTTTGATGACCCGTCGGGTTGGCCGGGGCTGGGGACGGTAAGAACTCACAGTAATAAGCGTTGATGAACGCTAAAAGTTAGGGTTAGTAAGACCAACCGGAAAATTTATGCCGGCACAAATTTGAGGGAAACACCGTTCATGCAATAGCGCTTGCCGGTGGGTTGGGGGCCATCGTCAAAAACGTGGCCTAGATGGCCGCCACACTGACTGCAATGGACTTCGGTGCGGGTCATAAAAAAGGAGCGGTCGGTGGTGTAGCCCACTGCCCCTTCAATGGGTTGGTAAAAACTGGGCCAGCCCGTACCAGAGTCAAATTTAGTTTCCGAGGTAAACATGGGGGTGCCGCAACCCGCACACTCATAAATACCGGCTTTGTAGTTTTTGTCCAGGGGACTACTGCCGGCCCGTTCGGTGCCATGTTTACGCAACACTTTGTAAGCTTCCGGGCTCAACTGGGCTTGCCACTCGGCATCGGTTTTGTTGATGGGGAAGGTTTCTTGAGTCTTAGTCATGGGTAGAGGTTGCTGTTGTTTCGACTGGGCGGATCCTAAATACTGAGAGAGCCAGATGCCCCCTAGGGAAGCGGTGCCCACTTCTAAAAGGTAACGTCTTTTCATGGTGAAAGTTGGATGGGTGAGGTACGGGAAACTTAACTGGTGGGATTACGAAGTTGGGCAGTTTGTACGGTTAGGCTTAGACGGCGATCGCCTCGGAGCAGTTCAAGTTTGAGAGCTTTGTTTAGACCGGCTTGTTCTACTATGCGCTGGAGGCGGGCACCATCGCTAATGGGAGTACCGTCCACCGCCACAATTACATCTCCCCGACGGATGCCGGCTCTTTCAGCGGGGGTTCCAGGCAGTACCTGCATTACCAAAATGCCATTCACTTCCGGAATAATGAAAGGGGAGTTGGGATTACGATTATTTTGTCGGGCTTGGTCCACCGTGATATTCATCATTTGCACCCCAATGTAGGGATGGGGGACCGTACCACCGGCGGCGAGGGTATTTTGGATCGCTTTAGCTTGATCAATGGGAATGGCAAACCCAATCCCAGTGGCATCGGCTCGGATGGCGGTATTAATACCAATCACTTCTCCCCGGGCATTGAGCAAAGGGCCACCGGAATTACCAGGGTTAATGGCGGCGTCAGTTTGGATAAATTCGACCCGCTTATCAGGAATCCCCGCCTGGGCAGCCGATCGCCCAAGGGTGCTAATAATTCCCAGGGTAACTGTGTTATCCAGTCCCACCGGATTACCCACGGCGATCGCCCAATCCCCCACTTGGAGATTACCGGAAGTGCCAAGGGGGGCCACTGGTAGGGCGGAACCCTGGGGCTCAATTTTCACCACGGCCAAATCTGTCACTTCATCGGTGCCCCGCACTTGGCCGTCAAAGGTGCGACCATCCCGGAGGGTCACTACCACCTTGCTAGCCCCATCCACCACATGGGCGTTGGTGAGGATAATGCCGCTGTTGTCGATAATGAAGCCACTACCTTGGCCAGCAATGCGTCTTTCTCGAGGAGGCACAGGGAAAGATCTACCAAAAAATTCCTGGAAAAATGGATCATCCAAAATGGGGTCAGTGCGACGGGTTACCACCGTTTCCGTGTCGATTCGCACCACCGCTGGTCCAGAACGGGATACGGCCGCCGACACAAAGCTTTCTGTACTAATGGGCACCGATGCCTGGGCTGTGACCATGGAAGTTGGGGTCAAGTCGTCCGCCGCTGCCACCCCATGGGGCAAATTGGCGATACCAAAAGCAGTGCCCACTGCAAAAGCCAATAAGTAACCGCCGATGCGGCGTAACCAGGTGGGATATTTCATCGTCTCCAAATACGCATTAGCAAGGATTTACAGAAATTTTCACTATTTGCCATTTTAACAGGGGCGATTTTACCTAGGAGTCTGTTCAAAAAGCTTTTCCACACCCTTAATTTTTGGGCGATGACCAGCCCCAGCAAACTTTAGGGACTGGCATGGAGTTTTTTCAACGGTTTCTATAGGATGGATCGACCCAACCCTGGATAGGCTGGGGTTTAATGCCCCAAAGGCTAGTTTTTCCTGAGTTTATCCCCCGTGATAGGCTGATGGGGGGAGGAATCAGCCAGTCTGGCAACCTGCTACGATCGCCTCCTACCAAACGGCCCTGTTTCCCTTTGCATGACTGCATTACCGCCATGGCAGAACCCATTTCCCTGTTGTTAGTTGATGATGAACCCGGTGTACGGGAATCCGTGCAGGCATTCCTAGAAGATAGTGGTGATTTTAAGGTGGACTTAGCAGCCAATGCCACGGAAGCTTGGGACTACCTCCAGCACCATTTGCCCGCCTTGGTAATTTCCGACATTATGATGCCCCAGGTGGATGGTTATCAGTTTTTGCAAAAGCTCCGAGAAGATGCCCGCTTCCAATCCCTGCCGGTGGTGTTCCTGACGGCCCGCGGTATGACTGGCGATCGCATTCAGGGTTATCAAACTGGCTGTGACGCTTTTCTATCCAAGCCCTTTGACCCCGATGAGTTAGAAGCGATCGTCCGCAATTTGCTAGCCCGCCAACAGGCCAGTAGCGATGCGGGCAGTGAGTCGGCTAAGCTGCAGGAAATTTACCAAGAAATCCGCGCCTTGAAGGAGCAAATTGGCCAACCCAGTGGCATCCACACCACCCCGTCGCCGATCAAGCTGGATTTTACCCCCAGGGAACAGAGCGTTTTGGATTTGGTTTCCCAGGGCTTAATGAATAAGGAAATTGCGGCCCAGTTAAAGACCAGTGTCCGCAACGTCGAAAAGTATGTAAGTCGTTTATTTACCAAAACTGGTACCAATAGCCGCACTGAGTTGGTTCGTTTTGCCCTGCAACACGGCTTGACGGAATAGCTCTGACAAGTTCACAGCTATCGATTGAACCGGTCTTTTTTGATTTTTCCCAAGGTACTATGTCTGAAAATTTTGCTGTTGCTACGCCGGTGCGGGTAGGAATTGTTGGTACTGGCTATGCGGCCCAACGTCGAGCGGAAGTTTTCCAGGGCGATCGCCGTAGTCGGTTGGTCAGCTTTTGGGGGAACAGTGAGGCCAATACGGCTAAATTTGCGGATACTTTTGGGGTTAGTCCCCGGCAATCTTGGCAGGAATTAGTTAATGATCCAGAGGTGGATTTAGTACTCATTGCGACCATTAATCAACTCCACGGGGCGATCGCCGAGGCGGCCTTGCAGGTGGGCAAGCATGTGGTGTTGGAATATCCCCTGGCTCTGACCTATGCCATGGGCAAAAAATTACAACAATTAGCCCAGGAAAAGGACAAATTACTCCATGTGGAACATATTGAACTGTTGGGGGGAGTACACCAAGCCATTCGCCAAAACCTAGGCAAAATTGGCGAAGTTTTCTACGCCCGCTACAGCACCATCATGGGACAAAATCCTGCTCCCCGGCGCTGGACTTATCACCATCAACAATTCGGCTTTCCCCTGGTGGCGGCCCTGTCCCGCATCAGCCGGTTTACGGATTTATTCGGTACGGTGCAGAAAGTGGATGCCCAATGTCGTTTTTGGCCCCAACCTAATCCGGAGTATTTTCGGGCCTGTTTAGCCACCGCTTATCTTCAGTTTGAAGACGGTTTAAGAGCGGAGGTTATCTACGGCAAAGGGGAAGTGTTTCATCAGAATGAACGGACTTTTACCCTCCACGGCGATCGAGGTACTCTGATTTTCGTCGGGGAAACAGGCAAGCTAATTCAGTCCCAAACAGAAACTGAAATTACCGTTGGTAGTCGTCGGGGACTGTTCAAACAGGATACGGAAGCGGTGTTGGATTATTTAACCACTGGCAAGTCCCTTTACGTGGATTTAGATGCGAGTTTATCTGCTCTGCAAGTAGCGGATCTCTGTGCCCAAGCTTGCCAAAATACCATGGCAAATTAACTGGGTTTAGTTTAATTCAATAAGCATTAACCAAACAAAAATTGGCAGATATAAACCGCCGAAAAAATCCCCACTACGTCGGCCATTAACCCCGCCAGAAGGGCATAGCGAATTTTTTTAATGCCCACTGAGCCAAAGTAAACCGCCAGTACGTAAAAGGTGGTTTCCGTAGAGCCAAACATGGTGGCCGCAGTTTTAGCAGTGAGAGAATCCGGGCCATGTTCCTTCACCAAATCCGCAAACAAGCCAAAGGAACCACTGCCGGAAAGGGGACGCATTAAGGCCAAAAGCAAGTTATCGGGCGGAAAATTGATCAAGCTTAATACTGGACTAAGCACCGTCAGCAACAGATCCAGCATGCCAGAAGCTCGAAACATGGCGATCGCCACTAGCATAGCCACCAGGAAAGGGATAATCCGCACGGCAATTGTGAAACCTTCCTGGGCCCCATCGACAAAAACTTCGTAAACTTTGACTTTTTTGACTACTAGGCCATAAAAGGGAATGCCACAGAGCAAAAAGGGAATAACATATTTTGCTCCGGTGTTAAAAATATCGGCGACGGATTCGAGCATCAAATATCTGGGCCAACAACAGGACTTCCATTGACGCATCAAGACGGGCAATTGTTGCAGATTAGATGGAACAACCGAAGTTTGCATTTTGAGCACCGACTAGTTGATATTTAGATTCAAACTCCTCTTGCTTGATTCTGATCTATCCACTAGAGCTCGGAAAATAAGCCGTTTTTAAACAAGGCTTTGGACGCAAACCTTTTTTCATTTGCTAGAATCATAGTCAAGAAGCTTTAGGATATGCTTTAAAAGTTTGCCCTAGCCCCTGTTTTTTTGTAAAACCAGACATTTTTTTTAAGCACTGGAGTATTTAGAGCCTGTTTGTAAAGTCTTGTTTTGCCCCCTAAAGCTCCGGCAATACTCAGGGACTTTGCCTCTGTTTCCCCCCAAATTTGGCGGGTCAGGGGGGCTTTTCAAACACGTTCTTAGAGGAAAAGCTAAAACTTTGTAAACAGACTCCTAGATCGGGAAAGTCCAATGTCCAATGCTACCAAATTGCCCACTAAAATTTACGAGCTTGACTTCTATCAATGGATAGAAAATACCATTAATCAGATCCACCAAGGAGATATTGACAGACTAGACTGGCAGAGCTTAGTGGAGGAGTTACAGGATTTGGGCAACGAACAGAAGCATCAGTTAGAGAGTCGCTTGTTGGTCATTTATGAACACTTACTAAAATTAGCCTATTGGTCACAGGAGCGGGAATACAATCAAAGGGGATGGAAAGTGACAATTTTGGAACAGCGGAAACAACTCAAACGTTTGCTCAAACGTAGTCCTAGTTTGAGGCCTTATTCTCGAGAAATTGCCCAAGAAATTTATGAAGATGCTCGGCAAATCACCAGTCTCAAGACTGGCTTAAATGAGAATTTATTTCCCCCAGAACCTATTGCTACGATGGAAGAAATTTTGGCTGAAGACTGGCTGCCAAATTTTAGGGACTAATCAGAGTATTTTTTAGCTGATCTGAATGTCAAGATAAAGTTGTCCAAGAAAAGTTTATAGAATTTTTAAATTTATAGATTTGCCTCTTCTTCGATGGTCGATATGGGTGGCAAAGCAAAGATTTTTAATCGAGCCAAAAGTTTAGCTGCAATAATGGCTGTGACGGTGGAACAGGTGGTAGCTAAAATAGTGGAGAAAAAAATGTCGTTGGCCGCAGTGCCCATTAGGCCCACCACCGTAGCCGGCAGAATTAACTGCACACTGGAAGTATTAATAGCCAAAAACATACACATGGCATCGGTGGCCGTATCTTTGCGGGGATTAATTTCTTCCAACTCCTGCATCGCTTTTAAACCCAAAGGAGTGGCCGCATTACCTAGTCCCAAAATATTGGCAGACATATTCAGCACAATGGAGCCGATCGCCGGATGATCGGGGGGCACATCAGGAAATAGCTTGAGAGTAATGGGTTTAACCAACTTGGCAATTAGTTCCACTAAACCCGCCGCTTCGGCAATTTTCATCATGCCCAACCACAAGGCCATAATGCCAATCAGGCCAATGGAAAGTTCCACCGCTGTCCCGGCACTGTCAATGGCGGCCTCGGTCACTGCGTCAATCTTGCCCGTTACTGTCCCGGCCACCACCGACAGCAAAATAATTGCAAACCAAATGTAGTTGAGCATAACCCCTGGGGTAAACTTCCCCTATCCCAGACGGGGAAAGCCCGAGCCTTGTTTCAATGGAGGTCAGCTCAGAGAGGGTTCTTTCCCTTTGAATTTAATCGGTTTGACCCTAGTTCGTATGGTAAATGCGCCGTCCATAAAGTTCTGTGATGAAACTCAAATGCCCCGATAGCCAATCGTTGAGTTGGTCGGGATGGTAACGCCAACCCCAGTTGCCCGCCACAGTACCTGGTAAGTTCATGCGGCAGTCATTGCCTAAACCCAAAATATCCTGGAGAGGGAAAATAGCCAGATTGGCCACGGAGCCAGAAGCCAGACGAATCAAGCTCCAATGAATGCCTTCCTCGCACATACAACCTAGGTAATTTAGAACCTTTTGTTGATCTTCCTCGGAGCGGGCATAAAACCAACCAGCTGTGGTGTCATTGTCGTGGGTGCCGGTGTAGACCACTGCATTACGATTGCTGTAATTAAAGGGTAAAAAGGAATTACCCCGGTCCGAGTCAAAGGCGAAATGTAAGACTTTCATGCCGGGAAAGTTAAATTCATCCCGCAGGGCTTCCACTTCTGGGGTGATGACTCCCAAATCTTCGGCCACAATGGGCAAATCATTGCCAAGGGCTTTGCCCAAAGCTTGGAAAAATTCTTGGCCGGGGGCTGGATACCATTCGCCATTTTCCGCAGTGGCTTCCCCCTGGGGCACTCCCCAGTAGGATTCAAAACCCCGGAAATGGTCAATGCGGACAATGTCCAAATATTGCAGGTTGGCTTTGAAGCGCTTAATCCACCAGGCGAATCCTGTGGCTTTGAGGGTTTCCCAATCATACACCGGATTCCCCCAGAGTTGCCCTGTGGTACTGAAATAGTCCGGTGGCACCCCGGCCATCATGGCCGCTTCTCCGGTTTCGGGGTCGAGACAAAAGTTTTCCGGATTGGCCCAAACGTCAGCGCTGTCGTGGGCAACGTAGATGGGTAGATCCCCAAAAATGGCTATGTGCCGTTGGTTGGCGTAGGCTTTGACCTCTTGCCATTGGCGAAAACCAAGAAATTGCAAAAATTGATGGTACAAAACCTCTGCCTTCAGGCGATCGCCCCAGACTTTCAGGGCTTCCGGTTCCCGCCAGGCGATATCTTTATCCCATTGGTGCCAACCGGCTCCATTGTGGGCTTCTTTGATGGCCATGAACAGGGAGTAGGCTTCTAGCCAATGACTTTGGGCTTGGCAAAATTCAGCAAATTCCTGCTCAATGGCTGGGTCTATGTTGGTACGGAACTGGGCAAAGGCCTGTTTTAAAACTTGGGATTTGTAGGCGATCGCCTGGTCATAATCCACCCGGGGATTAGTAAATGGGGGGGCTTGGTCTAGTAAACCCGGTGGCAAAAATCCTTCTTCGGCCAGGCGATCGAGGCTAATCAACCAAGGATTAATGGCCAAGGCAGAATAGCAAAGGTAGGGGGAATTACCAAGGCCGGTAGGGCCCAGGGGCAATATTTGCCACACACTCTGGTCTGCGTCCGCCAAAAAATCAATGAACCGAAAAGCACCGTCCCCCAAATCCCCAATGCCAAAACGACTGGGCAGGGAGGTGGGATGGAGCAAAATACCGCTACAGCGTTTGTCTAACATGCGAGCCTAGGAAGGAAAATCTCTCTCCAGATTTAACATATCGAACGGGCCAAGAAATGGCTTTACTAGTTTTAATGGCGCTACTGTCAAGATCCGTTTATAAACCCATGGGATCACAGCGAATTTCCACCTGGAAGCCATCTGGGTCGTAAAAATAAATTCCCCTACCCGTCGGTCTGGTCACTGGCCCTGACGCAATGGTTATCCCATGGGCTGCCAACACGGCGATCGCCTGGTCGAATTGGGCCGGGGCAATGTCAAAGGCCAAGTGATCGGTGCGGGTGAAGGATTGGCGGGGATCCACCGCTGGGGGAGATAAATCCGGTGCCGCAAACAGGTCAATTACAGTGCCGTCGGGGGTGATGAAATTGCTTACTTTTCCTTCTTCCACCATGGTTTTAAGGGTAACGGGCACCTCTTCCCCCACCAAAGGTTTTAGTCCCAAAATATGGCCGTAGAAATGGCAGGATTTTTCCATATCTTTGACGTTCAAAGCGATGTGATGCACACGCCGTAAACTGCCCAGAGGTAAACCGGAGGAAAGAGTCATGGTAGGAGAAGACGCTCAAAGATCAACACTGTCCCTGTTTTAATGGTTGATAGGCGCTTCTGCCAAATTTTCATCGAAAACCTAAACTTCGCCTCTGTCTTTGTCCCAACCATTTCCACCCGACCGATCCATCCCGCCCCAGCCGGAACAAACCATAGGGGAGTTGGGAGAACAGGCCCTATTGACCCAATTACAAAAATTTTCCCCTGCAGAATTAACGGGGGACGATGCCGCCATTGTGGATTTACCTCGCAAAGATGCCCTGGTAGTGAGCACGGATATGTTGGTGGAGAATGTCCATTTCAGTGAGCAGACCACCTCGGCCTTTGACGTTGGTTGGCGGGGAGCGGCGGCAAATTTATCCGATTTAGCGGCTATGGGAGCTACCCCAATTGGTATCACCGTGGCCCTGGCATTACCTCCCTCCACTACTTTGGGCTGGGTTTTAGCAGTTTATGAAGGTTTAACCGCTGCTTTACAGCCTTGGCAGACCCCTATCCTGGGGGGAGATGTTTCCAGATCGCCAGTAAAAACCATTAGCATCACGGTTTTGGGTCAAGTACCCCAGGGTAAAGCCCTGTATCGTCACCAAGCCAAGGTAGGGGATTGGCTCATTGCCACGGGCGACCACGGAGCTTCCCGAGCCGGTTTAGCTTGCCTACTCCATACCGACCGTGAGGAGTTGGTAACTACGGAGCAGAGAAATTTATGGCAAAGGGCCCACCAACGTCCCCAACCCCGCTTAGACCTAGTGCCTTCTCTTCTGAGTTTGGAAACTACCATTGGCGCCATGGACAGTAGTGACGGCCTTGCTGATGCCGTATTGCAAATCTGTCGAGCCAGCCAAGTGGGAGCAGAATTGTGGGTAGAAAAACTCCCCATTCCCCAGGGATTAACCGACTGGGTCGGCCTGAAAACAGCCAGGGAATGGGCTCTCTATGGCGGTGAAGATTTTGAATTGGTCCTAGCTCTACCTCCCTTGGCAGCACAACAATGGCTAACGGCGATCGCCCCTTTGGATTTACCCCCTGACCGTTGTCCTCGAGTCATCGGCCAAATCGTTGCAGGAACGGAGGTATTTTTAACCTCTGGCAATGGGGTAAAGGAAAAGCTATCTTTGCAACAAGGATTTCAACATTTTCATGCTTGATCAGTGGTTAAAATGTCTAGAAAAAGAGATTTAAGGACATAAAATCACCCCAAGCAAGCCCGGTTCCGTCCTTGGGATTTAGCACTGTATAAAGCCTGATCTGCCTCGCTAATGATCCTTTCAACGGTGTCTTTTGCAGTGGGAATTATGCTACTAATGCCAGTGCTAATGGTCACATATTGACTGACTGAAGAACCTTCGTGGGGAATGGCCAAAGCGGCGATCGCCTCAATCATATTTTCTGCCATGGCTAAAGCATCTTGCTGATTCGTATTAGGTAAAACCACCACAAATTCCTCGCCGCCGTAGCGGGCCACCAAATCAGTAATGCGTTTGGCAATATCCACCAAAGTATGGGCTACTTTTTGCAAACAATCATCCCCCTGTTGATGACCATATAAATCGTTGTAAGCTTTGAAATAATCAATATCTACCAGAATTAAAGCCAATGGTTTTTGTTCACGACAATGTCTTTGCCATTCCTGGGCTAGATACTCATCAAAACGACGGCGGTTAGCAATGTGGGTCAAACCATCAATATTGGCTAATAATTGCAGCTGTTGGTTAGCTGCTTGTAATTCCAATTCCATTCTTTTTCGATCAGTGATATCTCGCACCGTTACGGCAAAACCATCCCCTCACTTTACCGCCACAACATGATACCAATCAGAATCAGCAATGGGAAAATAAATATCTTGGGTTAAGAAAGTACCCGTCTCGACCAAATTAACAAATTGATCAAAAAGTTGAGGATCTAAACGCTGTAAAAAACGCTTCAGCAGTACCCGACCAATTAAATCTTCTCGGCTGCGGTTAAAAGCTTTGGAAAGAATGGGATTAATCACCAAACAGCGAAAATCTTCAATATCCCCCGTTTGGGGGTTACGCACTGCTTGCATGGCTGCAATACCATCTAAAGCAGAATTTAAGACACTAGAAAGTAAGGCCCTCGATTGGTAGAGGACTTCCTCTGCTTCCCGGCGTTTTCTCACCTCTCTTTTGAGGGCGACCCGTTGCCTTTGAATGGTAAGCTGACCCTCAATCCGAGCCACCACTTCTTCAATTTGAAAAGGTTTGGTGATATAGTCTACGCCACCACATTCAAAAGCTTTAACTTTATCAAAGGTATCCCCCAGGGCGCTGATAAAAATAATGGGAATATCCTGTAACTCCTCTTCTTTTTTAATCATTGCACAGACTTCATAGCCGTCCATGTCTGGCATTTTAATATCCAGTAAAATCAAATCTGGACGTTTAACCTGCAAAGTTCTCAGGGCCATTTTGCCACTGGTAACGCTCCGCACTGTGTAGCCCAAATTAATCAGTAAATCACTCAACAATTGCAAGTTGTTGGGTAAGTCATCTACCAAGAGAATATTTCCCTTGTTTTCATCTGCTTTTTCCATGACAATTACTACGATAACGGCTCAATTAGATCGAGAATTTTTTCGAATTCAAACTTACGCACCAATTTAGTTAGATTTTGCTCTAATTCTGACTCTGAGGCTGGAATTTCCGCTATCAATTTCATTACTTGCTCAGTGTCAGCTTCCAAAAGATAATGAGATAACTGAGTCAACCAATCCTGGGACATAATTAGCAAACTCTCTGGTTTCAATGCTGTGTCTCCTTGGCCATCGTTCTTGTCTGGGGCTGACTCATAAACATATGTTACCCCTAAATGTTTGGTCAAGGCGTCAAAAATGGTATTTTCCCGGAACGGCTTACGGAGAAAATCATCGCATCCGGCCGAAAGCACAATTGCCTTTTCTTCCTCTAGCACACTGGCCGTTAGGGCCACCACCGCCGTTGCATTGCCTTTGACCTGACCCTTGATGTGTTTGGTTGCTTCATAGCCGTCCATCACCGGCATTCTCATGTCCATAAAGATTAAATGGGGCTCCCAGCTTTCCCAGAGGGCGATCGCCTCCCGGCCGTTACTAGCTTCTTCGATCTCAAAACCAAAGGGAGCTAGGAGTTTGATTAGTAATTGACGATTCACACTTTTATCATCCACCACCAGAATTTTATAGACAGGTTGTCCTGGGGTGAGGGCGAGAACTTTTTTCGCAGAATTGGGTTCCCGACTTAAAGTTATTTCCCCCAAATCAACTAAAATCGAAAAGCTAAAGGTGGTCCCCTGGTCAACCACACTACTAACGGTAATCTCCCCTCCCATTAACTTAATAAACTGACGGGTAATTGCTAAGCCTAATCCCGTGCCTTCTTGGGCATTGCGCCCCGATTCTGTTTGGGAGAAAGCTTCAAATAAATGACTTAATTCCACTTCGCTAATGCCTTTGCCCGTATCTTTAATGGTGAAGTCTAACCAATATTTACTTTTGGGTTCCGTTTCCGTCTCTTCATCGATCAATTCCCCTTGCTCCACATTCCTAAAGTTACTAGTTAGCACTACTTTCCCTTCCACTGTAAATTTAATTGCGTTGCTGAGGAGATTTAGCAAAATTTGTCTTAGCTTAATTTCGTCACCATAAACGTATCGGGGTAGATCTTGATCGCGAATAAAAATTAGTTCTATGCCTTCATTAGCTGCCTTGAGATGGAGCATATCCTCCAGGTCATCCAGTAGGAGATAAAGATCAAAATGATAGCGGTTTAAATGGGTTTTACCGGCTTCAATTTTAGAAAAATCAAGGATATTATTGATTAAATTTAATAAATACTCCCCGCTACGTTGAATAATACCTGCATTTTCATATTGCTCCATTGGTAAATTTTGGGTACGCAACATTAACTGGGAGAAGCCAATAATGGCATTGAGGGGAGAACGCAGTTCATGACTCATATTGGCCACAAAAGTGCTTTTGGCCTTAGCTTCACTTTCAGCTATTTCTTTTGCTTTGACTAGGTCAACTTGCTTTTGGAGCGATTCATTATATTCTATGAGAATTTTTTCCCTTTGGGCTCTTTCTAATTCCCTTTGTTGATAGAGTTCTTGGAGTTTTTGATTTTGCTCAATTAATATTTGATTGGTAGTAAAAAGTTGATTTTTTGATCTTTCATTTTCACTGAGAACCGCATTTAAAATCAGGGTAGTCATACTAATGCAGGCCAAAATCGACTGCAACAATAAAAGTTGATTTTTGATGGCGATTTTTTCTTGGTCTAGGGCAAGGATTAATACTAATAGGGCAGAAACAACAATTGTTAATAAAGAAGAGCCAACTTCAGTGAAGCGAAAGGCTGACCAAAGCAGGAAGGGAATGAGTAGATATTCAATGGGATAACCATTAGCAATAATTTTAACAATTAATAAAACGCAAAAAACAATGCTGATTGCTTCTAGCCATTGTTCTTGTAGCAACTTAATAAACGATTTAAAGTTATGATTACAAGCAACAATAAAAGGAGTGATAATCAACAGCGCAAAGGCATCGCTCAATAACCAGGTGTAGGCAACTTCAGAATATAAATTGAAAGGAATTTTGTCAAATGAATATAATAAAAGTGAGCAAATAATGGCGGCGGGTAAACGACTGCTAAAGCAAACAAAAATAATAAATCTAATAATATTCTTGATTTTAGAAAATAGGTAATTGTCCGCTGTGAGGCGATCACTAAGGTAGACTGAAAAAAGATTGACTAAACCAACTACCCCGGTAACTGCCACGGTTAACATCAAATTGGCGGTGCTTTCCAACGCATGCAGGGCCATGGCTTCCCCCAATAGCAATCCCCCCAACATGCCCGGCCAGACTGGATAGCCCCAAATGGATAAAAAGCCGACAGCAACACCGGTAGGAATCCAAATTGGCGATGAAGCAGTGCCCGCATAGGTAATAAATAATTGGGAAATGTAGGTGGCTCCATAGATGGCGATCGCCGTTATGACTTGCTTTTGCCAGAACATTAATCGAAAAGCAACCAAGCTGTTGAAAAAAGTATTATTAATTCGCATTTTATCTTCTATTGTTTGGTAGAAAAATACTTAAATCATGATCTAAAATGTGATAAATTTTCCTAATTTTTCCCAAAGATATTGACAAGCTTAGATAGACCTAAATGTTCTTTTGATCACAGTCTGACAAGACAGGGGAACTGGTTACCTATCTTTTTGCTTAGGGACGAGTTCTAGCATTAGTCCCACAATCTATTGAGTTGGTTTGATGATTTTATCCATGGCAAATCGCCGTAAATTTTCTCCCCTTATGGTAACGGTTTCTTCCGCTATCACCACAAATCCTCTGGACTCGAAAAATGGCCGAGCCACCATACTTGCTTTGGTCTGAAGTTGACTTACCCCGTTAGCAAGGGCCAACCGCTCCACTGCTTGCATCAGCATAGTGGCAATGCCTCGGTGGGTAAAGGCTGGATGGACAAAAAGCAGGTCAACTAGTCCAGCGTCATCGTAGCCAATAAAGCCGACAATGGTTGCCCCCTGCTCAGCCACCACCACCACCATGGATTCCAGGCGATCGTGCCACCGTTGCCGGTCTGGTTTGGAGGGGGCCCAAGCACTCAGTTGGGCTGGGGAATAATGTTTAATTCCTAACTGATGGACAGCCTCGGTGAAGATGTGAATAATATTGTTTAAATCTGAAGGGTGATATGGGCGTAGATGAATGTTGTTCACTTGCGTTACTTGGTGGCAAAAAGTTGTCAATATTTTGCAGTAATTGCACTAAAAGTGAGCTAATTTTGCTAATTTATTGGGAATTCAATGGCCAGCGGTTCAGACTTCATGTTGGCTTTAAATGGTTAAGGCACTTTCAATGCAACCGGTTTTGATGCGCTCCCTTGGCTTCCACCATTACCAATGCAGAGATTTGATGGCTGAACCAAGTCTCCTCGGGGTCGGGAACAAGACTTTGCCTTTGAATAGGGCAATGCAAAATGATTTGGGACTGGGCAAGGCGATATAATGGCCCCCTTGGGTATGGGCTGATTACTTACCCTGTCCCTGGAGAATGCCCAAGTGCGAGTATTTCTCCCTTCTTTGTCCACCGTCAACTTTTACCATGGCCTACTACTGGTTTAAAGCCTTCCACCTGATTGGCATTGTTGTTTGGTTTGCTGGATTATTTTATTTAGTAAGGCTTTTTGTCTATCACGCTGAAGCAGACCAGGAGCCGGAACCAGCCAAAACTATCCTCAAAAAACAGTATGAGTTGATGGAAAAGCGGCTTTACAACATCATCACTACCCCTGGCATGGTGGTTACCGTAGCCATGGCGATCGGTCTCATTTCCACAGAACCAGAAATTCTCAAATCCGGTTGGCTCCACATCAAACTCACCTTTGTGGCTCTACTTTTGCTCTACCATTTCTACTGTGGTCGGGTGATGAAAAAGCTGGCCCAGGGAGAATCCCAATGGAGTGGGCAACAGTTCCGGGCGTTAAATGAGGCCCCGACTATTTTGCTCGTGGTAATTGTCCTACTGGCGGTGTTTAAGGGTAATTTACCCCTGGATGCCACCACCTGGTTAATTGTGGCTTTGGTCATTGCCATGGCTGCTTCAATTCAACTCTATGCCAAAAAACGTCGCCGGGACCAGGAACTACTAACTGAACAGCAAAAGGCGGCTTCGGCTCAGAATTAGTGGCTGACGTGGCTGAAATAGTGGCCGTAACTACTCAATAAGTAAGGGAGTTGAGTTTAATCTAAGCTCCATGCTCACCCCCTAACTCCGCCAGCGCTTTGTCCGTTACCTATACTTTTACCCAAATATTTTCCATCACTCACTGATGTCCCATACTCTGACTAAGCTCGATCTACCTACCCTACAAACGGATCTGGAAAATGCCACCGCCCAACAGATCATTACCTGGGCTGCCCAGACCTTTGGCCCCGGCTTGGTGATGAGCACTAGTTTCGGCATTCAGGCGGCGGTGATGCTCCATTTGGTGACCAGTATTGCGCCCAATATTCCTGTTATCTGGATCGACACGGGCTATTTGCCGTTGGAAACCTATCAGTTTGCCGATCAATTGACCAAACGATTGCAGTTGAATTTAAAGGTTTACCAATCTCCCCTCAGTCCGGCCCGCATGGAAGCGCTCTACGGTAAACTCTGGCAACAGAAGGATGTGGAATCCCTCAATCGCTATGACCAGATTCGCAAAGTAGAACCGATGCAGAGGGCTTTAAAAGAGTTAGAGGCGATCGCCTGGTTGACGGGATTAAGGAGGGACCAAACCCGCCACCGTCAGAACTTAAAACCAGTGGATCTGCAGGGCAATCAATACAAGGTATTACCCATTTTGGACTGGACTTCTAAGATGATTTATGAATACCTGACAGCCCACGATCTACCCTACCATCCCTTTTTTGACCAAGGCTATGTATCGGTGGGGGATTGGCATTCTAGCCGGCCCCTGACGGCCCATGATGAGGATGAAAGGGACACCCGTTTCCACGGTCTCAAACAGGAATGTGGTTTACATTTGCCCTTATCGCCGGAAGCTGGCCAAAGTTTGGATTCCAGTTCCTTGTAGAACGGTTAATGGCACTCGAAAAAGTTACTAACCTGTTGCCTGGGGCTCTGCCTAATTTTTGCTCAATGCTTCCGATAAACATTCAGCGGCCTGTTCTACCAAGGGAATGGTTTGTTGATACACCATACGGGTAGGCCCCAGAATGCTCACACTTCCCACTGGTACCTTTTTTTGACGATAAATCGCCGACACCAAGGTGCAGGGATGCATGGATTCCAAGGGATTTTCTGCCCCAATACGGAGGGTTACCACGGGACGGGACCGGGGGGCCATTTCCCCCATCAGTAGACTGGTTTCCTGGCCCAAGTTGCCCAGACTATCCCAACAGTCATCGGGGTCAAATAAGAGGGAAAATAATTGCTCCTGTTCCTGTTCCAGCAAAGACAACAGCATTTGCACCTGTTCCAACTGGGAAAACTCCGGTTGCTGAATTACCTTGGAAACTCCATGGACTACCAGAGGTCCAGCCATGCGTCGTTGCAGAAGGGGCTTGATTTGTTGTTGCAAACCTTGGAGAAAATCGGCATAGATGCTAAATTTTTGGTCTAGTTCTTGCCAATTTAAATGGCTCAACTCAGAAAGGTTTTTACCCCGCAATTGGGCGTTGAGAAAGTTGGAAAAAATTGCTAATTCCTGTTCCAATTCCCCTTCCTCCTTGGCTTCCATGGTGGCGGGCAGATCCAGGGTAAGGGAATGGGTGTGGTAGCTGTCAGTGACCAGGATAATTAATATTTGATGGGACGGTAACAGCATCAATTGTAGATGGCGCAAATGCACTGTTTCCGTTTGGGGAAAGGTAATTAGGGTGATGTAGCCGCTTAAACTAGCCAAAATTTGCCCCATTCTCTGGATTAGGGCTTCAAAGTGCCAATTATCACCGCTAATTTCATTTTCTAACTTTTGCTTAACAGTGCGGCTCTGGCGATCGCTCCAGGTCAGGAGATTATCTACGTAGATGCGGTAACCGGAATCGGAGGGAACTCGGCCGGCAGACACATGGGGCTGATAAAGCAAACCCGCTTTTTCCAGTTGTCCGAGGGCATTGCGAATGGTGGCGGAACTGACGGCAAATTGATACTCCTGGGCCAGGGTTTGAGACCCCACGGGCTCGGCGGTGGCAATGTAGTGCTGAACGGTGGCTCGGAGAATTTGCTGATGGCGATCGTTTAAGCGGAGGGGCTTCACCATTGTTTCCTAAATTGCGGGCTAAAGACTAGATATTAAACGGTTGGTGTCAGGATGGATAAAGATGCTTTAAGGCTGAAACTCCGTAAAAAGTTCTTAAAAAAACTAGATTATAAAATAATTACCCAGGATTTGCTTGTGCCGTTGCCGGAGCGCCCTGGATTAGATTCCGATTCATTCAAGTCAAGCAAGCGGAGAGGGTGGGATTCGAACCCACGTTGAGTTTCCCCAAACCCGATTTCAAGTCGGGCGCATTCGACCACTCTGCCACCTCTCCGGGAGGTCAAAGGTCAGTAAATCATCTTACCATGGCCACCATGGCGACATTATTTGATCAATTCTGTTCCGCACTGCATTGGGGTTTAAGTAACCCTGGAATAATGGCCAACAGTTCGGCGGCGATCGCCGGAGGGTCCTGATCCGCCTGTAGGGGAAACTGTAGGTCAGCCTGGGCGTAGAGGGGTTGCCGTTGGGCAATTAAATCTCCTAACCGTTCTTCTAGATTTTCCACCTGGAGCAAGGGTCTGCCTTCGTCTCCCTGGAGCCTGGTTAAGAGTAACTCCAGTGAACCATCGAGCCAGATGACCAGGCCGTGGTGCAGATAACTCCAATTTTGTCGTCTGAGCACTACTCCCCCGCCAGTGGCAATCACACTTCTGGTCTGGGCGGCCAGATGCCCCAACACCTCCGTTTCCAAATCCCGAAAAGTATCTTCCCCATCCTCGGCAAAAATGTCGGCGATCGCCTTACCGGCCACCCGCTCAATCAACACATCCGCATCAAAAAAACGATACCCCAACTGTTCCGCTAATAGGGGGCCAACGGTGGATTTCCCACTACCCATCATGCCGATCAGAAATAGGTTAACCCCTTGTAATTGTTCTTTGATTAAGTTTTGGCCCATGGCAAAGGTTGCGGTAGCAGTACAAAAAATGTTTACGCCTAGATTTGGATAATTTTGGCAGAATTTATCATTACTCCCCAGGGTGGGTATTTAAACTGACCATTGTTGCTGAAATTACCCGGCCCTAGGGGGACTGGAGCGGGGCTGGCCCACGATGACAGCATGGAAAAATCAGTTAAACATTTTTCATCAGCCTAAATCAAGGCCTCGCTTTCGGGAATCACCATTACCATTGGAGGGAAAGACGTTGAACTTTTTTAATTGCCATTATGGGTAAGAATCTCCTCGAACAACTGCGACAATTTACGGTGGTGGTGGCCGACACCGGCGACATCCAAGCCATTGAAACCTTTACCCCCAGGGATTCCACCACTAATCCTTCTTTGATTACGGCGGCGGCCCAGATGCCCCGATACCAGGAAATTGTGGACAGCACCCTGCTCAAAGCTAAGGACGAAGCGGGGGAAAATGCCTCTATCAAAGACATTGTCCGCCTAGCCTTTGACCGTTTGGCCGTGGCTTTTGGGGTCAAAATTCTACAAATTATCCCCGGTCGGGTTTCCACAGAAGTCGATGCCCGTCTTTCCTACGACACGGAAGCCACCATTGCCAAAGCCCGCTACCTGATTGGGGAATATGCCAAAGCTGGCATTGATAAAAAGCGCATTCTGATCAAAATTGCTTCCACCTGGGAAGGTATTAAGGCGGCGGAAGTGTTGGAACAAGAAGGCATCCACTGCAACCTCACCTTACTGTTTGGACTCCACCAGGCGATCGCCTGTGCCGAAGCTAAAGTCACCCTCATTTCCCCCTTTGTGGGGCGCATTTTAGACTGGTATAAAAAATCGACTGGCAAAGAATATGCCAGCCATGAAGATCCTGGGGTGCAGTCCGTCACCGTCATTTATAACTACTACAAACGCTTTGGTTACAAAACTGAAGTCATGGGGGCCAGTTTCCGCAACATCGGCGAAATTACCGAATTGGCCGGCTGTGACCTGTTGACCATTTCCCCCCAGCTATTAGACCAACTGCGCAACACTGAAGAGGATCTGCCCCGCAAACTTGATCCAGCCACAGTGCCCCAGGACATTGAAAAAATTGCCATGGACAAGGCCACCTTCGACAAAATGCATGCCGAAGATCCCATGGCGTCGGAAAAACTGGCCGAAGGCATTGCCGGATTTACCAAAGCTTTAGAAGTTTTGGAGCACTTATTGGAAGAACGGTTAAAGGTTCTGGACGGCCAAGAGCACATCAAACATGGGGCAGAAGAAATCTTCCATGCCTACGATTTAGATGGGGATGGTTTTATTACCAGGGAAGAATGGGCCGGCACCGATGTGGTTTTTGATGCCCTAGACCGGGACCATGATGGCAAGATTACCGCGGCTGAAATGTCTGCTGGTTTGGGGGCCGCTTTCCGTTTGGCTTCTGTGGGTTAATAGGTTAGCTTCATAATTGGCAAGCAAAATCATTGCCAGAGATGGGCCATCGTCAATGATCGGGGGGAAATCTATGGCCCTATTGCTTTCCCCTGATTTCCTGCCACCGTCATAATTTTCCTTGGCTAAATGGTGGCGCAATTTTTTTGCTGATTTGACGCCAGTCTAGGGGCAAGGGAGGGCGCAGATTCCGCTAAACTGGGGGGGATTGCAATGTTTCTTTACTTAGCCACTATTTAAGCAATATGACGATTGAAATAGGTCAAAAAGTTAAGGTTTACCGTCTGCGGGACCGGGTTTCCCCCGATGTGGTGGGTAAACTGGGTAAAGTCGGTGTCGTTAAGGATTTTAAAATGACGGATGGCAGTGGCATCGGGGCCGTGGTTTCCTTTGATGACCGCACCGCCACCTGGTTTTTTGAGGACGAACTCAAAGCCATTTAATAATTGGTTTCGCTCTCCCCCATTGGTTTTGACTACACCTTCCCGATCGCCGTTGAGGTATTTTTTGCGGTCTGATTCGGGAATATTGGTTGTTTTCGCTAGATTTTAGGAAATTGCTGTGGCATTAGTTCTAACTTTTTTAGGAAAAGGTGGCGTTGGCCGGACGACGGTGGCGATCGCCGCGGCTAAAAAGCTGGCCCAGGCGGGTCAGAGGGTGCTGGTGCTGGGGCAAGATCCTAGTTTGGCGTGGCAATGGGGGGCGACCCTGTCGGAAACGGCCCAGGGGGTGGAGGCAAACATTGATGGTTTGCTGCTTAGTTCTACCCATCTGTTGGAAAGGGGTTGGGAAAAGCTCAAGGAAGTGGAAGCCCAATATCTCCGATCGCCGGCCCTGAAAAAGATCTATGGGGAAGAGTTAGGGGTGCTGCCGGGCATGGACGAGGTGTTGGTGCTCAATGCCCTGCGGGAATACGAACTCAGCGGTCGCTATGACGTGCTGATTTACGACGGCCCCGGCAACCTCTCTACCCTGAGGATGTTGGGCATTCCCGAAATTGCCAGTTGGTATTGGCGGCGCTTCCAGAAAGTATTGGCAGATTCAGAAGTGGTGCAGACCCTTTCCCCCTTTGTGCAACCAGTGGCCAGTGCGGTGCTGAGTGTGAACTGGAGTCCAGACCAAATGCTCAACCACCCCGATGGCCCCCAGAATTTGCTCCAGCAGGGTAAAACGGCGATCGC
>NZ_JADEWJ010000258.1:0-5693 GCF_015207725.1 Synechocystis sp. LEGE 06083 | reverse complement strand
GGTTACAGTCTGCTCACAGGTAGCGCTGTTACCGGCGTTGTCAACCACAGTCCAGGTTACGGTAGTGGTTCCGATCGGGAACTGTGCAGGTGCGTTGTTGGTCACTGATGCCACGCCGCAGTTGTCGCCGGTCACCGGAGTGCCGAGGTCAACAGTTGCGAAGCAAGAACCCAAGTCAGTAGTCTCAGCTAGGTCGGCAGGACAGGTTATGGTGGGGTTCGTTGCGTCGGTTACAAGCACCATGAAGTCACATGATGAAGTGTTGCCGGCTGAGTCGGTAGTTGAAAGGGTTACCAAAGTGTCTCCGGTTACGGAAATTCCAGGAGCCGGATTTTGTGTAACCACGAGTACAGGATCACTGTTGTCAGTGGCAGTAGCAAGACCGGTGTAATCTGGAAGGATGAACGCACACGAAGCATTGAACACTTCGTTTTGATCGGCAGGACAAACAATCTCCGGTGCCTGATCGTCAGCTACAGTGATGATTTGCTCGCAAGTGGTTTCATTGCCGTAGATGTCAGTCACAGTCCAGACAATGGTCGTCTGACCGAGCGGATAAGTGCCCGATGCATCGTTGGTGCCGTTGATGCTGTTGCTCACAGAGGCAACCGCACAGTTGTCGTCGGTAGTTGGAACCGCAATGGTTACGGTAGCGAAGGCCTCACCGGCATCGGCAGGCTGCGAGATGGCAGCTGGACAATCGATGCTTGGGTTCTCGAGGTCAACCACGGTTACAGTCTGCTCACAGGTAGCGCTGTTACCGGCGTTGTCAACCACAGTCCAGGTTACGGTAGTGGTTCCGATCGGGAACTGTGCAGGTGCGTTGTTGGTCACTGATGCCACGCCGCAGTTGTCGGCGGTAGCAGGAGCAGTCAACACTACAGTTGCAAAACAAGAACCGGCGTCAGCCACAGTGTTCACATCAGCTGCACACACGATGGTTGGAAGCTCCGCGTCGGTTACAGTTACAGTCTGCTCGCAGGTAGCTGAGTTACCGTTGTTGTCAACCACAGTCCAGGTTACGGTTGTTGTACCAATCGGGAACTGTGCAGGTGCGTTATTGGTCACTGATGCCACGCCGCAGTTGTCGGCGGTAGCAGGAGCAGTCAACACTACAGTTGCAAAACATGAACCGGCATCGGCTACAGTGTTCACGTTGGCTGCACACACGATGGTGGGAAGCTCCGCGTCGGTTACAGTTACAGTCTGCTCGCAGGTAGCTGAGTTACCGTTGTTGTCAACCACAGTCCAGGTTACGGTTGTTGTACCAATCGGGAACTGTGCAGGTGCATTGTTGCTTACTGAAGCTACACCGCAGTTGTCGGCGGTAGCAGGTGCAGACAACACTACAGTTGCAAAGCATGAACCGGCATCGGCCACGGTGTTCACGTTGGCTGCACACACGATGGCGGGAAGCTCCGCGTCGGTTACGGTTACAGTCTGTTCGCAGGTTGCTGAGTTACCATTGTTGTCAACCACAGTCCAGGTTACGGTAGTGGTACCGATTGGGAACTGTGCAGGTGCGTTGTTGGTCACTGAAGCTACACCGCAGTTGTCAGCAGTAACAGGAACAGACAATACTACAGTTGCGAAGCATGAACCGGCATCGGCCACTGTGTTCACGTTGGCTGCACATACGATGGTTGGAAGCTCAGCGTCGGTTACGGTTACAGTCTGCTCGCAGGTTGCTGAGTTACTGGCGTTGTCAACTACAGTCCAGGTTACGGTAGTGGTACCGATCGGGAACTGTGCAGGTGCGTTGTTGGTCACTGAAGCCACACCGCAGTTGTCGGCGGTCACCGGAGTGCCAAGGTCAACGGTAGCGAAGCAAGAACCCAAGTCAGTAGTCTCAGCTAGGTCGGCAGGACAGGTAATGGTGGGGTTCGTTGCGTCGGTCACAAACACCATGAAGTCACATGATGAAGTATTACCGTTAGAATCGGTAGTTGAAAGGGTTACCAAAGTGTCTCCGGTTACGGAAATTCCAGGAGCCGGATTTTGTGTAACCACGAGGATAGGGTCGCTGTTGTCAGTGGCAGTAGCAAGACCGGTGTAATCTGGAAGGATGAACGCACACGAAGCATTGAACACTTCGTTTTGATCGGCAGGACAAGTAATCTCCGGTGCCTGATCGTCAGACACGGTGATGGTTTGCTCACATGTGGTTTCGTTGCCGTAGATGTCAATCACAGTCCAAACGATGGTCGTTTGACCAAGTGGATAAACACCGCTTGCATCGTTGGTTCCGGTAAAGCTGTTGCTCACTGAAGCTACCGCGCAGTTATCGTCGGTCGACGGTACTGGGATGCTCACTGTTGCGAATGCTTCTCCGGTGTCAGCAGCTTGTGAAAGGTCGGCAGGACAGGTAATGGTCGGCAGCTCCGCGTCGGTGACGGTTACGGTTTGCTCGCAGGTAGCGCTGTTACCAGCGTTGTCAACTACAGTCCAAGTAACGGTAGTGGTTCCGATCGGGAACTGTGCAGGTGCGTTGTTGATTACTGAAGCCACACCGCAGTTGTCGGCAGCTGCAGGAGCGGTCAACACTACAGTTGCGAAGCAAGAGCCTGCATCGGCAGTGGTGTTCACGTCTGCTGCACATACGATGGTAGGCAGCTCAGCATCGGTAACAGTTACGGTCTGCTCGCAAGTAGCGGTGTTGCCCGCGTTGTCAACCACAGTCCAAGTAACGGTAGTGGTTCCGATGGGGAACTGCGCAGGTGCGTTGTTGCTTACTGAAGCCACGCCGCAGTTGTCGGCAGTTGCAGGAGCGCTCAACACTACAGTGGCGAAGCAAGAGCCTGCATCGACAGTGGTGTTCACGTTCGCTGCACATACGATGGTTGGCAGTTCAGCATCGGTTACGGTTACAGTCTGCTCGCAAGTCGCAGCGTTACCGGCGTTGTCGGTTACAGTCCAGGTTACGGTAGTGGTTCCGATGGGGAACTGCGCTGGTGCGTTGTTGCTTACTGAAGCCACGCCGCAGTTGTCGGCAGTTGCAGGAGCGCTCAACACTACAGTGGCGAAGCAAGAGCCTGCATCGGCAGTGGTGTTCACGTTCGCTGCACATACGATGGTTGGAAGCTCAGCATCGGTTACGGTTACGGTCTGCTCGCAAGTCGCCGAGTTACCGGCGTTGTCAACCACAGTCCAAGTAACGGTAGTGGTTCCGATGGGGAACTGCACAGGTGCATTGTTGCTTACTGAAGCAACACCGCAGTTGTCGGCAGTTGCAGGAGCAGTCAACACTACAGTCGCAAAGCAAGAGCCTGCATCGGCAGTGGTGGTCACGTTCGCGGCGCATGAAATCGTTGGAAGCTGGTTGTCAACCACAGTCACGGTCTGCTCGCAAGTCGCAGAGTTACCGGCGTTGTCGGTTACAGTCCAAGTAACGGTAGTGGTACCGATCGGGAACTGGACAGGTGCGTTGTTGGTCACTGAAGCAACACCGCAGTTGTCAGCGGTGGTAGGTGCAGTCAATGATACAGTCGCGAAGCATGAACCGGGGTTCGTGTTCGCAGTAACGTTTGCTGCACATGAAATCGTTGGAAGCTGGTTGTCAACCACAGTTACGGTCTGCTCGCAAGTTGCTGAGTTACCGGCGTTGTCAACAACGGTCCAGGTAACGGTAGTGGTGCCGATCGGGAACTGGACAGGTGCGTTGTTGGTCACTGAAGCAACACCGCAGTTGTCAGCGGTGGTAGGTGCAGTCAATGATACAGTCGCGAAGCATGAACCGGGGTTCGTGTTCGCAGTAACGTTCGCTGCACACACGATGGTTGGAAGCTCCGCGTCGGTTACGGTTACGGTTTGCTCGCAAGTCGCAGAGTTACCGGCGTTGTCAGTTACAGTCCAGGTCACGGTAGTGGTACCGATCGGGAACTGCGCAGGTGCGTCGTTGCTCACAGAAGCTACACCGCAGTTGTCGGCTGTAGCAGGAGCAGTCAATACTACAGTTGCAAAACAAGAACCGGCATCGGCCACGGTGTTCACGTTGGCTGCGCACACGATGGTCGGCAGCTCCGCGTCGGTTACGGTTACAGTCTGCTCGCAGGTTGCTGAGTTACCGGCGTTGTCAACTACAGTCCAGGTTACGGTAGTGGTACCGATCGGGAACTGCGCAGGTGCGTTGTTGGTCACTGAAGCGATGCCGCAGTTGTCGGCGGTGGTAGGAGCGGTCAACACAACAGTTGCGAAGCAAGAACCTGCATCGGCAGTAGTGTTCACATCCGCTGCACACACGATTGTTGGCAGTTCAGCGTCGGTTACGGTTACGGTCTGCTGACAAGTCGCTGAGTTACCGGCGTTGTCAACGACAGTCCAAGTCACGGTAGTGGTTCCGATGGGGAACTGCGCAGGTGCGTTGTTGCTTACTGAAGCCACGCCGCAGTTGTCGGCAGTTGCAGGTGCAGTCAACACTACAGTTGCAAAGCATGAACCGGCGTCAGCCACAGTGTTCACATCAGCTGCACACACGATGGTGGGAAGCTCAGCGTCGGTTACGGTTACAGTCTGCTCGCAAGTCGCAGTGTTACCTGCGTTGTCAACCACGGTCCAAGTAACGGTAGTGGTTCCAATCGGGAACTGAGCAGGTGCGTTGTTGCTTACTGAAGCTACGCCGCAGTTGTCAGCAGTTGCAGGAGCAGTCAACACTACAGTTGCAAAGCAAGAGCCTGCGTCAGCTGTGGTGCTTACGTTCGCTGCACACACGATGGTTGGCAGTTCAGCATCGGTAACAGTTACAGTTTGCTCGCAAGTCGCAGAGTTACCGGCGTTGTCGGTTACAGTCCAAGTAACGGTGGTGGTTCCGATGGGGAACTGTGCAGGTGCGTTGTTGCTCACAGAAGCTACACCGCAGTTGTCGGCGGTAGCAGGAGCAGTCAAGCTTACGGTCGCAAAACATGAACCGGGATTCGCGTTTGCAGTTACGTTCGCAGCGCAGCTGATGGTTGGCAATTGGTTGTCAACCACGGTCACAGCCTGCTGACAGGTCGCGGTGTTACCGTTGTTGTCAACCACAGTCCAGGTTACGGTAGTGGTACCGATCGGGAACTGTGCAGGTGCGTTGTTGGTCACTGATGCCACGCCGCAGTTGTCGGCAGTGGTTGGTGCAGTCAAGCTTACGGTAGCAAAACATGAACCGGGATTCGCGTTTGCAGTTACGTTCGCAGCGCAGCTGATGGTTGGCAATTGGTTGTCAACCACGGTCACAGTCTGCTGACAGGTCGCGGTGTTGCCGTTGTTATCGGTTACAGTCCAGGTTACGGTGGTGGTACCGATTGGGAACTGTGCAGGTGCGTTGTTGGTCACTGAAGCTACACCGCAGTTGTCGGCGGTAACAGGAGCAGACAATACTACAGTTGCAAAGCATGAACCGGCATCGGCCACGGTGTTCACGTTGGCTGCACACACGATGGTGGGAAGCTCAGCGTCGGTCACGGTTACTGTTTGCTGACACGTCGCGGTGTTACCAGCGTTGTCGGTTACAGTCCAGGTTACGGTAGTGGTACCGATCGGGAACTGTGCAGGTGCGTTGTTGGTCACTGATGCCACGCCGCAGTTGTCAGCGGTGGTTGGTGCAGTCAAGCTTACGGTAGCAAAACATGAACCGGGATTCGCGTTTGCAGTTACGTTCGCAGCGCAGCTGATGGTTGGCAATTGGTTGTCAACCACAGTCACGGTCTGCTGACAGGTCG
>NZ_JADEWJ010000257.1:0-5708 GCF_015207725.1 Synechocystis sp. LEGE 06083 | reverse complement strand
AGCCATGGAACGGAATTTCCAAATCCGAAATTGTTTACCCCGATAGCCACAGCGAAGTTGAGAATAAAGCACCGGGCCAGGACTATCTAACTTAATGGCGATCGCCAGGGGAACAAATAACAGAGCGGTGATTCCCAAACCCATAACTGCCCCTACCATATCCATCAACCGTTTTGCCTTGGACTGGACTGAGGGATGGACTTCCAGCGCTAATTTTTCTTCTGGGGCAATCACTTGGTTGGTGACCGCTGGCAGGGTTAAATACTCATCAATGCCAGCCTGCTGGAAAAGGGTCTGTACTTTTGGCCCCACGCTCCAACCCATAATTTCAATGCCCCGGGCCTGGGCCCAACGCCCTAACCGTCGTAGATAAATGATGGCACTGCTATCCAACCCCTGGGTTTTAGCAAAATCAAAAATTACTCGTTGCAGTTGGGCTTCTACGTTAATTTCTTGATGGAGCCAATTTCTTAACTGATCATGGAGAGCAACTACTTCTGCTTGACCAAACACAGCGGGCATTTCAATTAGTTGAACAGCGCTAGCCATAATGATTACCAGGGGATGAAGGAGGCATTGGTCTGGGAGGGGGCTCCGTTGACCTATTCCTACTATCCCAGGGGCAGATCTACGTTCCTGTTTACGCCCATGTCTAACTTTGGCGATCGTTGTCTAACTTCTTTGCTTCGATGGCAATTCCTCCCCAATACAGCGGTGGCGGTATCAGGGTGGCACAGTAAAAACTCTACAGAATGGGCGTTACAACTGTTTTATGTGCATCAGGTTAATTCGGAATTTGCCGTAACGCTAGCCCAAATACACTTTTTGCTAAGTATTTGGTGGATTACTGATTTTATTTGGGAAGGACACTTCAAGAACCACACACCCTTCCTCCGTTTTAAAGGGCCCATGAATTTCGCCGGGGGGTCTGCTTGCGTAATGGCCAGTTTCTAACCACATCTGAAAAGCACAATCATATAGGCGACCGCTCACGATAAAGATCTCTTCAGGATATCCATGACTTTTGCTTCCCAATGGTGTTGTGTCGGCCCAGGGAAAGAAGCGGGTTAAACGAGTATATTCCCCCGATTCGCAATCAATACTAAGGGTTAGTTCTTCGGCCATGCCTTCAAGACCTTCGATGGGATGCCACTCGTTTTGATTGTTTGAAGTTAATGGGTTCCAGTAAGTGATGGTTGATTTAGCCATTTTCGCAATCCTTATTACTTCTGCTAAAAATTATCACAACTTGCCATAGCGCCACCCATCGATGATATCAATCAACTCATTGGACCAGGCATTGGGGTTACGGTCTTGGTAAATGCTCCAGAGGGATTGGTAATACCAAAGAATACCGGATTTACCCCGATTGAACTTTTGCCAAATTTCATCCCCATGGCGACGTAAATCAATGGCGATGGTGCGGGCATTGTGGAGGGTATCTGCCAAAGAAATTTTCAGCACCGCGAGGGAAACCTGACGCATTTTTGCTAAGTGTTCCTGTTTGCGTTGTTCCCAGGGAGGTTTGGGCACGCTCGTACTGTCGGAACAAGCCTTGATTAGGGTCGCCACCGTTTGGCCAAATTTATTTTCGATCATAGCTAAAGTTTCCATGCCTCCTTGGTCTTCCACCGCATCATGGAGTAAGGCGGCGATCGCCTCATCTTCATTGCCCCCCATTTCCAACACCAGGGCCGTCACCCCCAACAAATAACTGACGTAGGGCACCCGGGAACCCTTACGGTATTGTTCAGCATGTAATTGGTTAGCCAATACCAGAGCATCACCAAAGCGGGCAGTGAGGGCAGTAGGATTTGATAGATTCATAGAAATTACTAATGTCAATCTTGCTAATCCGAGTAAAGATCCGCTGTGGCTAACTCAAGCAAAGGAAAAACGAAATCAGAGCTTCAACTGATTACCTGCTTAAACGCTTAAAGAATTATTTTAGGTCAATTTTATTTTAATTCGTCTTGAGGTGCTTGTAGAGGGTAGTGCGCTGTTGATGGGGACGGCCCATGGCTATGATGGCATTTTGCAGTTGGGCTGCGGTCAGGCAAGTGCCCCCTTTGGCCCCGGCCATGGTGGTGATGTGTTCTTCCATCAAAGTGCCCCCCAAATCGTTACAGCCCCATGCCAAGGCGGTGGTGGCCCCCGTTAGCCCTAGTTTGACCCAGCTTGGTTGGTGATTGACGATCCATTTTCCTAGATACAAACGGGCGATCGCCATAATTTGCAGGGCTTGATTTAAATCTGGCTGGTCTCTACCGACCCTTTTCCTCAGGCTAGGGGGCGCTTTTTCCCCCACAAAGGGCAGGAGGATAAATTCAGTAATACTGGCGGCATAACCTCGGGCCAAACTGGTTTGTTGTCTTTGTCGCAGGCGATTGAGGTGGGTAATAATCTCCTCTGGGGTTTCAATGTGGCCAGCCATGAGGGTACTGGTGGTGGGTAAACCGTGGCGATGGGCTAAGCCAATGATCTCCAACCAAGTTTGACTGTCGATTTTTTCGGGGCAAATAATACGCCGTACCCGGTCCACCAATACCTCTGCCGCCGTACCGGGTAAGGAATCCAGCCCAGCGGATTTGAGGGCCATCAGCACTTCTCCATAGGTCAAATCATCCTGGCGGGCAATAAATTGAATTTCCTGGGGAGAAAAACCGTGGAGATGGAGTTGGGGAAATTGTCCCTTGATGGTTTCCACCAAGTTGACGTAATAGGCCAAGCTGGAACCGTTAATTTTTGCCTGGGGATTTAACCCCCCCTGGAGGCAAATTTCCGTTGCTCCCTGGGCCACTGCGTCCTTAGTTTTGTTGAAAATTTCCGAGTCATTTAACCAGTAGGCCCCCGCTTGCCCGTCATCCCGACGAAAGGCGCAAAAATTACAATGTTGCTCGCAAATATTGGTGAAGTTAATGTTGCGATTGACCACATAGGTGACCGTTTCCCCCACTAATTTCTGCCGTAGGCGATCGCCATATTGTTTGATTAATTCCCAACTTTGGGGGTCGTTACATTGTAGGAGTTGCAAACCCTGTTGGGGAGTCAGGTCTTCCAGGGCCAGGGCTTGGGCGGCAAGTTCTTCAATCAGGGTAAGGTTAACGGTAGATAGAACCATTGGCCTGGGTCAGGGGAGGAAAATTGGGCAGTCCTCCACAGTGTAACCTCAGTTTTGCCCGATGCCTTTTTTCAAATTGGCGATCGCCCGGTTAGAGTCCATTGCGAGCTAACTGGCGAATAAGATCTAGCAACTTTCGTGAAGAATAATGCGATTTCCCGCTGGGTCATAGAGATAAATTTCCCGCCCATGGCTGGCATAGATAATAGTTTGTTCCTTGATGGGGGCATAGAACTGAGCAATCTTGGCGATCGCCGTTGCTAGATCTGCTATTTCCAAACAGAGGCTCAAGCCACTCCGTTCAGGGGCAGAAAATTCCCAGGCATGGTCTGGATGGGGAGAGAAAATAGCTAAAACCATGCCCGGTAACTGAAATTGGGCATAACGTCCCGGGGAGTAGGGAAGGGGCTCCTGCTCCAGGAGGGATTGGTAAAAGGCCACCACCTCAGCAAAGTGAACCGCGCCGATGGTAAGAAACGCTTTTTTGTAGAAAACCATGGCTCCGTCCCCCATCGGTAACTTTACGACTCTGGTTAATTTTGACCGGATTCCCGCCACAAAAATAAGTAAGAGAAAGCAGTCTGACCCTAGCCTAACGCCATCTCTCAGTTAAAATCCTTCCAGGTCAACTAATGTTAAGATTGGCCAGAAAAATATGGCTCCCATTAGTAACTTGGTTTTGTTTGAGCCTGGCCGGCGATCGCCTAGATAGCCGAGGCTGACTAGCTTTCTCCCCTGTAATTGCAGATGAATAAGACCTTTAATCTCCCCGTTGTCCGCTATTTTCGATCTGGTCTGCCACTGCAACGGTTACCCCTACAGTTTTGGGCGATTTTTCTGATTTTGATGTCGGGGGGCATCGGTCTAGTTTCCACCAATTGGTTGTTAGTTTTGCCGAAAAGCCCCCAATGTTCCAGGGTGTTTTGGCCGGTGGCTTCGGCCTCCATGCGGCTTTACTGTGCCCAGTTATCGGCGGAGGAAAAAACCGTTGATGGCCTGTTGCGGGCCATTAATCTTTTGGCCGCCTTGCCCAAGGATCACCCTTTGGCAGTGGAAGTTAACCGCAATATCGAAACCTGGGCCACGGATTTATTAGATCTAGCAGAGGATTATTTCCAAAAAGGATTGTTAGAAGAGGCGATCGCCGCTGCAGAAAAAATCCCAGACCATGTGCAGGCCTACGACTTAGTGGAGGAAAGAATTAACGTTTGGCGGGGGCTCTGGCAGGAAGGGGAAACTATCTATGCTGAAGTGGAAGCGGATTTGCGTAACTCCCGTTGGAACAGTGCTTTTCGCAATGCAGTGCGTTTGTTGAATCTGGACAATGTCTTTTGGGCTACCACTAAATATGACCAAGCCATCCGCAATATTCAAATTGCCCAGGAAGAGAGCAGTAAGTTAGACAACGCCTATCGCATTCTCCGCCGTGGGGGTGCTGATA
Source organism: Synechocystis sp. LEGE 06083 (assembly GCF_015207725.1). NCBI lineage: Bacteria > Bacillati > Cyanobacteriota > Cyanophyceae > Synechococcales > Merismopediaceae > Synechocystis > Synechocystis sp. LEGE 06083. Next base: position 1,146 of record NZ_JADEWJ010000257.1, on the reverse strand, counting down.
ATTGGCTCAAGGCGATCGAGGATGCGGCCAAAATTCCCAAGGATAGCTACGCCTACCAAGAGGCTCAGAAATTAATTGCCCAGGCGGTGGATAAACTGACCGGCTCCATTGAAACTATGATTGAGCGTCAAGATTGGCAAACTTTGAACAATACCCTGAGTCGTTTGCCGGAGTCCTACTTCCCCGCCCAGGATTTGAACGATTGGCAAATTCTCGCCACGGCGGGACTGGAAGCGCAAATGGGCACTGTGGAAGGTTTGGGCTTAGCCATCACCACCGCAGAAAAGTTAACAGACAGCAATAGCCCCTACTACAACCTTGCCCAAGAATTAGTTAAGGATTGGCGTCGAGAAGAAACTGCCCTGCAACAGTTGGCCCAAGCCCGCAACACTGCGGAAATTGGCACCATCAGCGCCCTCAACGAGGCGATCGCCCAGGCGAAATTGATTACCAAGGACAATCCCCGCCACCAGGAAGCTTCCAGGGACATTGCCAACTGGACAGAACGGATCCAAATAGATGAAGACCGTCCCATTCTGCGGCAAGCAAGACAATTGGCCGCTGCTGGTAATCTGGAACAGGCTATTCAGCAAGCAGAACGGATCGGCGCCGGCCGAGCTTTACACTCCGAGGCTCGCCAAAGTATTAATCAATGGCAGGCCACCATCCAGCGCCGCACTGACCAACCCATCCTCGACCAGGCGATCGCCTTGGCCAATGCCAAAAATTATGAAGCAGCCATTAGCACCGCCCGTCAGATAGAGAGGAACCGGGCCCTGTCCGGGGAAGCCCGCCTACAAATTAGCCGGTGGCAGGCAGAAATTAATGCCCAAAATAACCTAAAGAGAGCCCAGGAAATGGCCTCTTCCCGCACCGTGGATTCCCTCGGCCAGGCGGTACAACTAATTCGCCAAGTGCCCCGCAGCACCGATGCCGGTGGTCAACGCCTACAGTTGGTCAACAATTGGAGTTACCAAATTTTGTCCCTAGCCCAGGAACAGGCCCGGGCCGGTAACTACCAGCAGGCCATCCGGGCCCTCCAGCAAATTCCTGCCGAAAGCGCCGCCTATGGTAGTGCCCAAAATTTTCTGCAGGAATGGCGTAGCTTCAGTCAACCGTCCCCGCTCCCCATTACCCCCGTTGCTC
>NZ_JADEWJ010000020.1:0-23924 GCF_015207725.1 Synechocystis sp. LEGE 06083 | reverse complement strand
GACCCCATTGCTGATGGTTATCTCCGCTTCAATCGCCTAGGATTTAGTACCCAGGTGCAAATTGATGCTGATGGTCTAAGCAATGGCTCCAACTACACCACCCTGACCACCCTAATAGGAGTTTTTCCTTCTAGCCTCTCCGTGGGGACTAATGTTGTGATCTAAATCTCTCTGAATTTGTCTTTACGATTAAGTTTATGGCAAAGCATATTTTATTGGCGAGGAAAGAGGCTACCCATGGAATACGCAGGATTGAGACCCAAGTGTTACAAAACTGGGCTATTCCCCTCTCCTCCCTAGCAGAACAAAAAGAAATCGTTCGCCGGGTAGATTGAAGCTGCCACTCCAGTCGGTGATAGGGAGACTCCTCCTAACAGGCTCCGCAAAGGCGTATAGGCTCCATTTTCAGACTTTCTCCGAGGGGAGCTAGCATAGCCCTTAAAATAGCCCCATCAATACCCAAGAGGTCACCTAGCCCCTCCGCAGAAGGAAAAGGGTTATGTTTCCTCGGGCGGCATTGTCGGGCTAGGATAATTAGCTGGTAATTTTTCCAAGGAGTGGGGAAAAAATGGCTTCCTATGACATCACAATTATCGGCGGTGGCATTGTTGGTTTGGCCACGGGGTTATTTATTAGTCGTCGTTTTCCCCAATACAAATTATTGATTTTGGAGAAAGAAGCGGAGCCAGCCCACCACCAAACGGGGCACAATAGCGGCGTCATTCACTCTGGCATTTACTATAAACCTGGCAGTTTTAAGGCCCAATTCACCAAAGCTGGCAACCAAAGCATGGTGGAATTTTGCCAGGAACACGCCCTGCCCTACGAGGTTTGTGGCAAGGTCATTGTGGCGACCAAACCGGCGGAATTGCCCCTATTGGAAAACCTATTTAATCGGGGTCAAGCCAATGGCTTAAGGGTGAAAAAACTTAGCCCTGAACAGGTTGGGGAGTACGAGCCCCATGTGAAATGCTTAGGGGGGATTCATGTGTCCACTTCTGGCATTGTTAATTACAAACTGGTTTGTCAAAAATATGCAGAACTTATTCAAGCTCAGGGTGGAGAGATCAATTTTAACCATCGGGTAAGTGGTATTACAACCCAGGCTGACGGACATAGTTTGGTCACTAACCAGGGGGATTTTTTTAGTAGTTTTCTGATCAATTGTGGCGGTCTCCAGAGCGATCGCCTGGCCAAGATGGCGGGGATCAAGCCTGATGCTAAAATCGTGCCTTTTCGAGGGGAATATTATGAGTTGAAGCCAGAGAAAAGATACTTAGTCAAAGGTTTAATTTACCCAGTCCCCAACCCGGCCTTTCCCTTTTTGGGGGTACATTTCACCCGCATGATTGATGGCAGTATCCACGCTGGGCCCAATGCAGTGCTGAGTTTGAAGCGGGAAGGTTATCGCAAAACGGATTTTGATTGGGGGGATTTTACCGAGGTGATGGCCTATGCTGGCTTTTGGAAGTTGGTGGGTAAGCATTGGCAAGAAGGCCTACAGGAAATTATTCGTTCCTTTAGTAAGGCGGCCTTTGTGCGGAGTTTGCAAGAATTAATTCCGGAAGTGACGGCGGACGACATTGTGCCCAATCCAGCGGGGGTGAGGGCCCAGGCGCTGAAAAATGATGGGGCTTTGGTAGAGGATTTTCTCATTGTCCCCGGCCCCAATTCCCTCCAGGTACTTAACGCTCCTTCTCCGGCGGCCACAGCTTCTTTGGAAATTGGCAAGGCGATCGCCGCCCAGGTACCGACCCTATGAAAACTGGGGGCAGTTATTTAAAGTAATGGGTCGAAAATGACAAGGCAATGGGGAATTCGTTGGCATAGCTCTAGCTGCGAGGCGATTGTCCCACCACCGCTCAGAGTCAATGGTTTACCTTAAGATGGGAACAGAAATTCGTCACTGAGGTAAAGGAATGCGAGCTGTGTTGATGGCAGGGGGGGCAGGCACCCGTTTGAGACCCCTGACTTGCGATCTACCCAAGCCCATGGTGCCCATTGTTAATCAACCGATCGCCGCCCATATTATCCATTTGCTCCGTCGCCATAACATCACCGAAGTGGTGGCCACCCTCCATTACCTCCCCGATGCCATGCGGGACTATTTCCTCGACGGCAGTGAATTCGGTGTTCAAATGACCTATGCAGTGGAGGATGAACATCCCCTCGGTACGGCGGGTTGTGTCAAAAACATTGAAGAGTTACTGGATGATACTTTTTTGGTCATTAGTGGGGATAGCATCACAGATTTTAATCTCACCCAGGCGATCGCCTTCCACAGACAAAAACAGGCCAAGGCGACCCTGATTTTGACCAAGGTTCCCAACCCCCTGGAATTTGGCGTGGTCATCACCGACGAAAACCAACGGGTGCAAAGATTTTTAGAAAAACCCTCCACTAGTGAAGTTTTTTCCGACACCGTCAACACCGGCACCTATATCCTCGAACCGGAGGTGCTGGCCTATCTGCCCCCCAGGGAGGAAATGGATTTTTCCAAGGATTTATTTCCCCTCCTACTGGAAAATGACGAGCCCATGTATGGTTTTGTCGCCGATGGTTACTGGTGCGATGTCGGTAATTTAGATGCCTATCGGGAAGCCCAATACGATGCCCTAGAAAAAAAAGTCACCTTGGAATTGGGTAACCTGCCCCGGCACTCCGACATTTGGATCGGGGAAAACACCACCATTGATCCCACCGCTGTTCTGATTCCCCCCCTGGCGATCGGCGATAACTGCAACATCGGCCCGGGCACTAGATTGGAAGCCGGTACCATCATTGGCGATAACGTCACCATTGGCGCTGGAGCAGAATTAAAACGGGCTATTATTTGGAATGGAGTCCTCATTGGCGATGAAGCTTACCTGGCCGCCTGTGTGGTGGGGCGCGGCTGTCGGATAGAAAGGCGAGTACAGGTGCTGGAAGGGGCGGTAATTGGTCCCCTATCCATCATTGGAGAAGAAGCCCAGATCAACTCCAACGTCAAAGTTTGGCCCAGTAAACGGGTGGAACCGGGGGCCATTCTCAACATCAATTTGATCTGGGGAAGCACCGGCCACCGCAACCTATTCGGCCAGAGGGGGGTTTCCGGCATTGTCAACATTGATATGACGCCGGAGTTTGCCGTTAAATTGGGGGCAGCCTACGGTTCTTCCCTCAAGCCAGGGGCGGAAATTGTTGTTTCCCGGGATCAACGCAACGTCTCCCGCATGGTTACCCGTTCCCTCATTGCTGGCCTGATGTCGGTGGGGGTAAACATTCAAAACCTGGAAGCGACAGCGATTCCCATTGCCCGCACCATGACCCCGAAGTTGAAAGTGGCCGGTGGCATCCATGTGCGTATTCACCCCGATCGCCCCGATTATTTGCTGATTGAATTTCTCGATAGTCAGGGTATCAACATTTCCAAAAAGACCGAGAAAAAAATTGAAGGGGCCTATTTTAAGGAAGATTTACGTCGGGTCAGCATTCCCCAAATCGGCGATATGTCCTATCCGGCCCAGGTGTTGGAAACCTACTGCCACACCTTTGAAAAGCTTCTGGAGATGGACATCATCAATAATGATGGGGCCAAAATTGTCATCGACTATGCCTATGGGGTGTCCGGTGCCATTCTGCCCTTACTGTTAACCAAATTCGGCTGTGACGCGGTGGTCCTCAATGCCAGCCTGCGGCAAACGGCTGTTTCCAACGAAGAAAAGGAAGTCCTACTCAGTCAGTTGGGGCAAGTGGTATCGGCGCTCCAGGCCAATTTGGGGGTGCAGGTTTCCGCCAATGGAGAACAACTCACCCTGGTGGACGAAGGGGGCCTGCCCATCCGGGGGGAACTGCTAACGGCCTTGATGGTGCACATGATGTTAACTGCCTCTCCCAGGGGAACCATTGTGGTGCCAGTGCAGGCCTCCAGTGCCGTGGAGAAGTTGGCCCGCCGCCATGGAGGGAAAGTTTTGAGGACCAAGGCCAATCCCACCGCTTTGATGGCCGCCGCCCAATCGAGCCATAACGTGGTTTTGGGGGGCAGTGGGGAAACCGGTTTTATCTTCCCCCGCTTACACCCCGGCTTTGATGCCATGTTCTGCATTGCCAAAGTGATGGAAATGCTGACTGTGCAAAAACGTACCCTGGGGGAAATTCGGGCAGAATTGCCGACGGTTTACCACAACAGTTGCAGTGTCCGTTGTTCTTGGAAAATTAAAGGGGCCCTGATGCGCCATTTAGTGGAAATCCATCGGGATCAGCATATTGAACTGGTGGACGGGGTAAAAATAACCTTTCCCAACGGAGACAACTGGGTCTTGATTTTGCCCGATGCGGGGGAGCCCCTAGTCCACATTTATGCCAACAGTGAAGACCGCCATTGGGTAGATGACAAATTACGTTACTACCAGGCCCAGGTATTGAATTTTATTAGCGATGCCCAGGAGGAATCCTACCAACATTTTTCTTGATGCTAGGGATGGATGAAACCCCGTCGGGAAACACTATCACTAAGGCGATCGCCAGCGGATCGATAAAGCTAAAGGGAATAGACCTGGCCGCCGAGAAACACCCTGGTAATGCCCTTGGACTTGAGTGCTTGGGCAGTTTTTTGGACGATGCTAGCGTCAGGCAAGCGAATTACCTTTTGGGTTTTGAGGGAAAAGCGCCGGGCCACTCGATGGTTATCAAATACAGGTAGGGTTTTGGCCTGGACTTCTTCGGGGGGTAGGGCTCCATCTAGGCTGAACTCCTTCAGGGGACGGACAATCAATTCGCCTCTCCTGTCCACCACCAAGTAGCAGTTTTTGGGCATAGGCGCTTCCATCAGGGGCAAAATTGAAATTAGTTCTGCGGTGTTTGTTTGAGTTTGTTTGGTAGCCACTGGGGTGGGGGCATAATCCTCTTCCCCCTGGTCTTCATCAAAATCCTCTAATTCGTCTTCAAACTCGTCATCTTCATCGTCCTCGTCGTCCAGATCATCAATATCTTCATCTTCCTCATCCAGCAAATCCAAGTCCTCGTCTATGTCCTTGACAATTTCATCTAGGGCAGAGGATTTAATCGAAACAATCTGGGGGCGTCGAACCATGGGGGCATCCGATGGCACTCCAGCTTTAGCCACTGGCATGGCGGTTGGGCTGTCACCAAATTCCGTTGGGCCGGGCTGGGCTGGGGCGGGTACGGCGATCGCCGGCGGATCGACGGTTTCTACCGCATCGGCAAACCCATCACGCCCTGGGTCAACAGAACTGCTGGTGACTCGACGGCGGGAACGCACACGGCGGCCCTGGCTAGTGGTGGCCTCACCATTGTCACCATCTGGATCGTTCAGTTCAGCCACAGGGGAAATCTCGGCCACGGAATCCGAAGGGCTGTTAGTTTCCGTCCCCTCTGACTTTTTCCTGGATGGCTTGGGCAAAGGTAGCGTCAACTGGGCATCATTTCTGGGTCCCTTACTGCCCCTTTTCTCCTGCACCAAGGTTTCATACTCCCCACTGGCGATCGCCGTTTTTAGGAGACGACTGACGGTGGAAACGCTCACCCCAAAACGTTCCGCCAAGGTAGTGGTGGTGGCGGGGGTTTGCCGGTAAAGGTCAACCAACTCTTGTTTATCGGTGTCGGTCAGCTTAGCGGGACTCATGGCAGTAACCATCAGGACAATTTGACATTAGTGGAACAGACAACAGGGGTGAATCTGCTAATATGTGGTTGATTCGGCGGCGGCCGGGCGAAAGCAAATTACCCTGGGCAGGATTCCAAGGATATAACTTTTTCCCACTACGGCCGAATGGTCCTATTCCAGCTACCTTGCAATATATCATTATGCCAATTGCTGCGGCGAAACCGGCCCTTCTTGTCCTTGCGGATGGCACCGCCTATCCCGGTTGGTCCTTTGGGGCCAATGGCACCACAGTGGGAGAGGTGGTATTCAACACCGGCATGACTGGTTACCAAGAAGTGATGACCGACCCCAGTTATTGCGGCCAAATTGTCACATTTACCTATCCCGAGTTAGGCAATACCGGAGTCAATGGGGAGGATGAAGAATCTATCCATCCCCACGTCAAGGGGGTAGTGGCCCGCAACATTACCCGCCGCCCCAGCAATTGGCGATCGACCCAATCCCTACCGGACTATTTAGTAGAACATAAAATTATCGGCATTTATGGCATTGACACCAGGGACCTGACCCGCAAGTTGCGTTCCGTTGGTGCCATGAACGGCGGTATCTCCACGGAAGTTTTGGAGCCGGAAGCCCTGTTACAGCATATTCAGGCGGCCCCGAGCATGGCGGGGTTGAACCTGGTCAAGGAAGTGACCACCCGTGAAGTTTACGAATGGACCGATCCCACCAATGACCATTGGCAATTCGGGCCAGTGGCGGAACAAAAGGGACAACCGCCCCTCACCGTCGTGGCCCTGGATTTTGGGGTGAAGCGGAATATTCTACGTCGCCTTGCCAGTTATGGTTGTCGGGTGATTGTGGTGCCCGCCAGCACGTCCCCAGCGGAGATTCTCCAGTACAACCCCGACGGCATTTTCCTTTCCAATGGCCCTGGTGATCCCGCAGCGGTGGAGGAAGGCATTGTCACCACTAAGGAATTGTTGGCGGCGAAAAAGCCCATTTTTGGCATTTGCATGGGGCATCAAGTGTTGGGGTTATCTTTGGGGGCGGAAACCTTTAAGCTCAAATTTGGCCATCGGGGGCTCAATCAACCCTGTGGTCTCAAGCAACAGGTGGAAATTACCAGCCAGAACCATGGTTTTGCGGTGACGGAAGATTCCCTAGTCGAAGAAGTGGAAATTACCCATTTCAATCTCAACGATAAAACGGTGGCGGGGCTACGCCATAAGGAACTACCATTTTTCTCGGTGCAGTATCACCCTGAGGCCAGTCCAGGGCCCCATGATGCTGATTATTTGTTTGCGGATTTTGTCCAGTTGATGCGCCAACAAAAGGCCGAGGCCGCTGCTTAGTAACAGTTGCGATTGACCATATTGCCGATAGTCATAGTAGTACAATTTACACTGCGTCCGTTGTTAAACCGGTAGTTATCAAAGGTTGTGTTGCCGACCCGTTGGCGACTGTGATCAAGCTGGTTACCACGGTTGTCCCGCACAGTGCCATAACCGTTATTGCCGTACTGATTGTAATTGACATTACTGCGGTAACCATTACGACCCTGGTAGGTGCCATAGTTTTGGCGGTAGTTATCGTTGCCGTAGCTATAGCCGTTGTAATACTGAGCTTGGGCGGCGGTTCCAGTAACAAGAACCAGCACCGCAGTTAAAAGGATAGTTTTCATACAATTTCCTCAAAATTAGGATTGGTGATGAAGGCGATCGCCACTAGAGGGGTTGGATTCACCTTCGAGTTAGTTATCGGTACTGGCTAGGAAAATTATGCAAATGGAGCAAATTTATTTTTGTGGTGATGTTTTGGGAGAGATTTGCATAAAGTTTGGCGGCGGGGGCGATAGATAAACAGTTCCCTTTACAACCCCGATGAAAAGCCATGAGTGACCTCCAGCCCGTAACCACCGTTCTTGCCCAGCGGACTATTTACGAAACCCCAGGGGTGTTTAGCCCCAACCAAGGTATTGTCAGCGCCCTCATCAACTTTCCCACCCTCAATGAAGATTTAGTAATTCAACGGATTATTCAGGATCATCAAGCCAAAAAAGCCCAGGAAAATTCCCTCTGGCGTATTGGTGGTGGTTTATTAGGTCTGTGCCTAGGACTAGGGGACGGTTTCCAAGTTGGGGATTTAATTGGGGCTGCTGTCGGTTCTGGTCTCGGCGGCGGTATCAGCAATGAACTGCAAAGGGCAGATGAAGCTACCCTGCGGGCACTCAATTTGGAATGGGTAAACAGTCCTGATTCCTATATCTATCACCGTAAACGTCACCGGGGAGAAGCTGTCCGTCGCCTGTTGTTGATCATGCCCCATCCCCAAACCTCTGCTCCTAGCACTACTTTTGCTGTGCAGTTTCCCGATGGCTATGTGGCTTGTTTGGCGATCGCCGACATTGCCAATCAGTTGATGTTTACCATGGCAGGTTATGGCTTTGACCTTGATTGGGTTGGCCAAAAGCAGAATTTGGGCTTTATTCCTACGGATTTAGGCAATAGTTTACCGGTGGAGATTTGGAGTGGTCAAAATCAACATTTGGTAGCCATTCCCTACAATACCCCCCACCAATTTATCTACTAAGGAGCAACCATGGACAACCTTTACAAACAGCAACGGTTAAACACCATTGAAGACGACCGTTGGCAACGATTCCAAGCTGATGCCCGTAAGCGTCGTTTAGTGGCGATCGGAGTCACTACAGGAGGGGTAGCCCTCGGTTACCTTCTACAAACAGTGTGGATTTTTCTGGCAGTGGAAACAGCTCTTTGGTTAGCCCTTAAATATGGGAGGCACAAAAAAAAATGAGCTTTAATTATTACGATTTACCCCAAGAGCAACAACAATATTTGGCTTCCCGCTTCGACAACTATGGGCTAGATCCAGAATTAGCCTATAACCATCTGATTCCCATCGATGTGAAACTCCAAGGGGCGGATTTTGTCGAAGAGTTTATGCGGAACAAGCATATTTCCCATATTTACCCCCAGAGCAGTTATCCAGATTTAGGCGATCGCCTCGATAACGTTTTTCTGGAAGACCCCTCCGCTAACTTGGCCCGGGGAGCCGATATTGCTAGTCCTGATGAAATTTTTAATGCTCAGCTAGACAACAGCCAAGATGCTTGGGACATGGACTTCGATGACAATGGCATTTTGGATCAATGGGAGGCTTTTTACTAGCTCTAACAAAATTTTGACTAAAGTTAGGCCGTGGAAGGGTAGGTGTCTCATGCTTGCTCTTTCATTGCTTTTTTAATTAATTACTCATCTTTTCTAGCTGGATTGATAGCACCTCATCCATCCAAGCATTAATACTCTTACCAGCTTTGGTGGCGGCAATGTAAATTTTACGATGTATTTCGGGAGTTGTACGATAGGGGAGTTTGCCGGAGAAGGGTTTTTCTGGTTCTTCCCCTCGATCTTGACAAAAGTCTAAATAATTATCAACGGATTCATGAAAACAATTAATGGCTTCTTCAATTGTCTGGCCATGGAAGGTAATAACATCTTTAATGTCAATAACTAAACCAGAGATAAGATTTTCTTCAAGGTCTAACTCAAATTTTCCGGTATAGCCTTTATAAGTAGCAGTTTGCATAAATATCTGATCGGTTATTTTTTTTAAAAAGGGAAAACATACAAAAATACGATCCCTTATTTTATTGATTTTTTTAGTAAACGTTACTCATATAAAACTAAAAAACGTTAGCTGACCCTAGAAGTTGGGGTATCTCTCTTACACAACTGCGCCCGACTTCATTATTCGGATGAGGTTTGTGAAAGACAGCTTTTACCCCGTTTAGAGAGACTCGAACTTTTGAACCATTGCCTTGGGACACCCCCTTGCCCCCAACGACCATGGCCCGCGTCCGCCCTGGCCCGGCTCTCCGGAGCGGTTGCTCACATCGTTGAGCGGTGAACTGCTGCCGCACATCTGCTGACAGTGGTGCTGGCGTTATTCGCCTAGTGCTTCCGCCACAGCCCTCTGGAACACCGCCTCATCAGGGGTGATGCCCGTCCACTGCTCGAAGATCTGGATCGCTAGCTGCACAAGCATCTCCACCCCATCCACGATCGGGCAACCCCGTTCATGGGCCGTCGCTAAGAAGGGCGTGATCCGCGGATTGGTGATCACATCCACCACCACAGTGCCTGGAGCAAGGCTGTTCCAGTCCAAAGGCACCGGCTCGAGTTCAGGGGCGCAACCGAGATGGGTGGCATTCATCAGCAGGGTAGTGCCTTCCGGCAGCACTACCTTCCCCTGCCAGGGTTGCCAAGTCGCTGGAACACCGGACACACGAGTCACCATCGCAGCCACTTCCTCACCTTGCTCCTGCCGCCGGGTAATTAGGGTGAGTTGCTCAGCACCGGCCCAGGCCAGTTCCGCTGCCATCGCCCTCCCGGCGCCACCGGCGCCAAGCATCACCACGCGCTGTCCTCTGAGGGGGGCCACCTTCTCGATCGCCTTCACCACCCCCTTGCCGTCGTTGTTATGGCCGATCAGGCGACCCTGCTCCACCGTGACGTAGTTGGCCGCACCGATCGCCTTTACGTCATCATCGATCGCATCCAGCATGGGGATGACCGCTACCTTGTAGGGTACGGTGATGCCGACGCCCCGGTAGCCGAGGGGCACCAGAGCCCTGACCGCATGGGCGAGATCCGCTTCAGAAGCGATATCGCTCTTCCAGAACTGCCAGGGCAGGTCGTAATGGGCATAGACCGCATCGAACATGAGGTCGATCGGGTTCTCGGCCACGGGATGACCGAGCATGCCAGTCATCTGCTTTTGAGGCGGGATCATAATGGACTGCCCTGACGCCTCAGGTTGATCATCCCCGGGGTGGATGGCAAGTGGAATCCGTTCCTGTTTTTTATTCATTTATTTAGGTGCTGGCTTTACCTCTCTAACGATATCATGGCTTGATATCACTTGCGTTGGCAGTAGATGGAATATTTAAAAACGAGCCTCGGCTGACCGGGAACAAAAAAGTTTAGTGTCATGGGCTGGAGCCTTTACCCTGTCAGGGATTGAGACACTAACATCTTTCCAATTCAATAACTAGCAGCCCAGCAAAAAAAGAATATTTTGTGATTTTGCATAACTTCCTAGAGAGAAGCCGATAGGTAAATAACAGTTCAATTTTCCGTAAGCCCCATGACTCCCCTTAATTACGACAACATCACCATTGCCCGCACTAGCAATACCGCTGGTAAAACGACGGGAGATCCTTACCGCTGTCGCTATGACATCTTCACTGAAACGGGAGAAAAGTATGTGGCTTTCAATGGCAAGGGGGCTACGTTACTGAACTTAGCACCAGGCACCAAGCTCCGTATTGGCTGGAAATTTTTGGATAATCGCTGTGGAAGTCCCCATAAATCAATCCTTTGGTTTGAAATTGTTTCTACCCCTGCAGTTACGTCTTCATCCCAATCATCAAATAAGTTTTCCATGGCCAACATTAACGCAGAATATGCCCACATTTTAGCCATGATGGCAGGTTAAGAAAATGATTTACCCTACTGCTTCTGTTTCCAATCCTAAAACTTCTTCACTCTACAATCCTATGGTTAATAGTTTTACCCCCAACGCCACTGTTGATGATGCATTAATCCGTAATTATCAAGAAATGGCCGACACCATTAATTTCACCCTAGAGGATATGGCGAAAACGAAAAATATTCCCCTCGATGAAAATACCCGTCGCACCTACACTGAGCGCATTATTGCTTTCCTCCGTTATCTATTAAAGTTCCGTCATCAGTTATGTAATTCTCCCAGTTTCCGTAAACGCTTGATGGACAATTATTTAATGCCCATGTTTAAACGCCATGGCATGGATATTTTGGGTATGGGGCTAATGTTTGGTTTAGCTGTAACCTGTGTACCTGAATTAAGCAGCCTACTCTTGGCTAAAGGTCTGGTGGGACTAACTCAATTTGCCTTACCCTACATACACAAATTTGTGGTCTACCTAGCCAACCGTCATCAACGTTTAGCAAAACTGTTCCACTGGCTTGTGGGAGGTATCCGTCAATGCCTAGACAGGATTCAGAAAATTCTAGTTCAACTCTGGAAGTTTGTGGAAACCATGGCTCATCAGGGTTGGCAGGGGACGGTAAACGTGGTGGGTAAAACAATAACTGCAGTAAAGGACTGCCTGGTTAGTTTCTTCAACTGGGGTTGGGATCGGGTACAAACACTGTTTAGCAATCAAGTTTCTGTGGCTTTTGCTTAAGTCAATGCTAATTAAAAAAGCTAATTAGTTAGGGCAATCTGCATAAAGTTTGGCGATCGCCTCGATAGATAAATAGTTACGTTTACAACCTAGTTTCAAGGATGTTACCTTCTATGCTTACATTAAACAGACCGAACCCCAGGGGCAAAGCCACCGCTGTTCCCCTGGCCCTTGATGATGATGAGTTTAGTGACAAGTTCTACTGTGACTTTAACCTCAACCTTTCTAAATTAACCGACGATGAATTGACCCTCCATGATTGCTTAGCGCAGTATAGTGCCTCTGCTATTAACGCCAACCTTCATTTGATGGAACAGATTGGCAACTTTGATGAATATACCATTAGGAAAATGGAACGAATGCGTCATGCCAAATCTATCTATGCGGCATATCGTTGCAAGATCAATGTGGAGCGGGCATTACGGAAACGAGATCGTCCATCTTCCAAACCCATTGAGCATTATTTCATGGTCGCCGCCAAAAAGATGCTGCCGGAATATCTCTACCTTGAGGTGATGGATTCCGCTAAGGCTCATTCTCCTTACTACCAAGTGGGGATGTAGCTATTCCATTGCTTTCAATTTGAATCAACTATCTATTCCGTTAATGGGGTGGATAGTTGAAGGCTAAATTGTTCCAGCGTCACATTGAATTAACTTACATTCCGCACGTAGTACAAATTCGTCTGAAATCGAGTACGACGGCAAGCCTATTTCGGGGTTTGCCTATTGACCCCAGTCAGTCAATACAAAAAACTACGCTATCTGTAGTGTTTTCCCGAAAATTTAGTAACTATTGGTAGAGCCAGCGGAATGTTGGCTCCAGCAAAACGTCTCAAAATTAAATAAATTAGCTATAACAATTAAATCTCCTGTGCTATTGCGTTCTAATTGGCGATCGGGGTTTGCAAGACAAAGATTATAGAATTGTTCATCGGTCAAGTTAACTCGATCTAGCTTGAGTGTTAATGTTTTCATGATTTACTTGGTAGCTTCTTCGACTGAAATTAACTAATCGAAATTAAAGTTGTTTTCACTGAGAACCTTCTAAATTTGTCTTGTATTTAACTGACTGCCTTCCAAAGGGAAGATAAAAGAGAACTTTCTTAAAATCAGATGGCTAAGTCAAAATTCATTCCGTCTTTCTCTTTATTATTTCATTTATAAAGAGCAATTATGGAGAGCGATAAACTTCTCGACGATGGGCAATTCTGCGTAATGTTATAGTTTCTTCTGTATCATTAATATCATATAAAATTCGATAGTTGCCGACCCGAAGTCGATACCCCTCACTACCTTTCAATTTAATAGCGTTGCCAAAACGAGGATCATTTTTTAATTGTTGCAAGTTTTCTATAATCTGACCGTGGAAGGGTTCGGAAATTTTTTGCAATTGTTTTTGCACTGTTTTAGGAATTTGGAGAGTGTAAGTCATTACGCTCTATCCCTTGTTTGAGGAAAGATATTGCTCCAGCGTTACATAATCTCCTGCTTCCATTTCGGGATCTGTCTCGCCTAGGGCCTGTTGATAGCCCTGTTGACAGCGAAGTTCATCTAGTTCTTCTAACAAAGATTGGTAAATTTGCAGATCAAGCACTACAGCGATCTTGTTGCCTTCCGTATCTGTCAAATATTGGGGAGAAACTTCAATGGGGAATTCCATAATTTTTTAAAGGGTAAAGATTGTTTGCAAAACTAAGTTTTAATCTGCCTCACCGATGAGGGTAAAGCCACTCCAATAGTAGGGGTCAGGATATGCGGCTTTGGTTTCCAGCATGGCATTCCTTAACGCTGTGGCTTTATCCACCCCCTGTTGTTGCCATTGGCGATAGAACTCGGTCATCAGGGTTTTGGTGGAAGCATCGTCCACACTCCAGAGGGAAACCAATACGCTGGGTACGCCGCCAGCAATGAGGGAACGGGATAGACCAATGACCCCATCCCCGGTAATCTCTCCTTGGCCGGTATCGCAGGCACTGAGCACCACTAGGCGGGCATTGAGGGGATTATCCTCAAATTGGTTAAAGATGTCTTCGGCGGTAATTCTGCCGGGAGTTTGGAACAGACCATCATCGGGGGCCCCTGGTTCGGCGGTGAGGTAAATGGCACTGCTCAGGCCCCGTTGGTCGTTGAAACTAGCATGGGTGGCAAAGTGGATAATGTCTGCCTGGGGCATTTGGGCAAGCACTTCCGCTTCGGTGGCTTTTTTGCCCAAAAGGGGTTGCACTCCCAACAGACCAGCGATTTGTTCGGCTTCTGCACTGGCATTTTCCAATGATTTGAGGTTATCGGGGTAGGGATAGGGATTGCCCACCACCAGGGCTTTACTTTTACTTTGTCCCTGTTTAGCCAATCGTTGATTTTGGGCGGCGGTTTGGACCAAGACTTGGATAGATGGAGAAGTAAGAATGGTGTGTTTTTCAATCAAGTATCGACCTTGGGCATCCTGGAGGGCGGCAAAGGGAACGCCAAATAAAGCTCCCTGGGGCATGAAAATTACCTTCTCTGCTGGATCTTGGGGTAACAGATCAACAATAGGTTCTATGAGGATTTGATGCAGTTGTCGCAGAGAAGTGTCGGTTTTACTAGCAATGCGGCTAATGCTGACATTTTCGAGGGGTTCTTCCCGGCGGGTTTGGTCGAGGTCAACGGTCTGTTTATCCTGGTCTATGGCAACAATCTGCCAGGGTTCATCGCTGGGAAATTCCCCTTGCAATTTGACGTAATCCCCAACGGCAAGGTTTTCCAGGCTGTTGATGGCACCACTATTGTTACCTCGGCGTTCTTGGGTACGGTCTGGGGGAGCTTGGGCAATGGTTTGGCGAGCAGTGGCGACAAGTTTGGGTAGGTTTATATCTTTGTCGCTGAGGTTGATGGAACGAAATTCCAGCTTGCCATCGGGGGAAATAACATAAATGTAAAGTTCATTTTCTTTCTCTCCGCTAGTACCTGGTAGATTTTTAATCAACGAGTAAGTCACTAAAGAGCTATTGCTGTTTTGGGCTACAGCTTGCAATTCACTGAGGATAGGCTGACGCAAAGAAGAAGCATTTTCAATATTAGAGAAACGTTGATTGAGCAGTTCAACTAATATTCTGGCCCGTCCTCTTTCAGCAACAGTTATAGCTTCTGTTGGTTGATTTTGAGCAATTAACGCCTTTTGCAGAAGTTGATAACCACTTGAATAGGTATCAAAATAAGAAATCTGGAGTTCATCAGCCAATTTTTTAATATCTACTGATTCCAGTAAGTCGAGAGAATGATTTATGTATTTAAATGCATTGTCATATTGTCCATTTATCAATTCTACATATCCTATATTCCTTAGCACTTGAGCTTCACCCAATAAATCTTGTACTTGTTTGTAAATTAGAAGTGACTGATGATAGTAATCAAGAGCCTTTTGATTATCGCTCACGTCTAAATAAAGACCGCCAAGATTGTTAAGAAGTGTACCTTGTCTTACTATATCTCCTGATTTATTACTAATAGCAAGTGCCTTATTATAATATTCAAAAGATTGGTCCGAATTCCCAAAATTAGAGTATACTAAACCAATATTGTTAAGTATTGTACTTTCAGCAAATAAATCTCCAGTATACTGAGCAAGCTCCAGTGCTTGTTTATAATAATCAAGAGCTTTTTGTTTATCTCCCAAGTCGGAATAAAAAACACCAATATTGATAAGAGTTGTAGTTTCTCCAACTAAACTTTGCACTTGTTTATGAATAATAAGAGCTTGATTATAGTAATCAAGAGCTTTCTGTTTATCTCCTAGATGAAAATATACTAAGCCAATACTATTAAGAGTTACCGCTTCTCTAGCCAAATCACCTGCTTGTTTTGCAATGGTAATAGCTTCATCGAAATAACTAAGAGCTTTTTCTATGTTCCCTAAATCTGAATATAGACTAGCAATATTATGAAGAGTTGTACCTTCACCTGCTAAATTCTCTACTTGTCTGACGATCAATAAAGCTTGATTATAATAGTCAAGTGCTTTTTGTTTATCTCCTAAGTCTTTATGCGCAAGTCCGATATTATTAAGCGTTGCAGCCTGTCCAGATAAATCGCCTACCTGTTTACGAATAGCAAGTGTTTGACTAAAGTAATCAAGAGCTTTCTGCTTATCTCCCAAGTCTGAATACAAACTAGCGATATTGTGAAGAGTTGTACCTTCCCCAGATAAATCTTCTACTTGCTTACGAATAACAAGTGCTTGATTGTAGTAATTAAGAGCTTTTTGATTATCTCCTAAGTTCGAGTATATTAAACCAATATTATTGAGAGTCATTCCTTCGCCAGGTAAATCGCCTACCTGTTTACGAATAACAAGTGCTTGATTTAAGTAATCAAGAGCTTTCTGCCTATCCCCTAAGTCCGAATATATTTGACCAATATTATTGAGAGTCATACCTTCGTTAGACAAATTGCTCAGCTGTTTATGTATAATAAGTGCTCTATTTAAGTAGTCAAGGGCTTTTTGCTTATCCCCTAAGTCCGAATATATTTGACCAATATTGTTAAGGGTAATACCTTCTTCAGATAAATTATCTATCTGTCTATGAATCACAAGAGCTTGGTTTAAGTAATTAAGAGATTTTTCCCTATCTCCTAACGTAGAATATATATTTCCAATATTATTAAGAAGAGTGCCCTGTCCAGATAAATCACCTATTTGCTTCTTAATAGCCAAAGCTTGATTTGAGTAATCAAGGGCTTTTTGCTTATCGCCTAAATCGGAATATATTTGACCAATATTATTAAGGATAGTACTCTGATTAAGTAAATCATTTATTTGTTTCTGAATGCTTAACGCTTGTTCATAATAATAGAGAGCTTTTTGTTTATCGCCTAATTTAGAATAGATTAATCCAATATTATTAAGAATAATGCTTGTCTTTGTATGTTCATCTAATTGACGATATAAAGCAAAAGAAGATTCATAATAATCTATTGCTTTAAGTAAGGATTCTGCTGAACCTTCTCGTTCAAGTAATCTGCCTTGATTGAATAAAAAAACAGCTTGTAGAGAAATGAATTCAGATGATGTAGGTATTTTAGCAAGAAGTCGATATTCTCCCTTTTCACCAGGTTTATAACTAATAACGGCAATTTGATATTTACCAGGCTTCAACTCCTCTAAAAAAATTCCAGCATTACTACCATTAAAATTGTCATTTTCCGCAACCTTAGTATTCTCTTCAGGATCAAACAACAACAAGGAGGTATTAAAATCATTACTCTCTGCTGAAATAAAGACAGGAGAATTGCTCGTTATCTCTATATCATAGGCATCAAGTAAACCGCCATTATCTAGCTTTATATCTCCCTCTTCTAAAGTGCCCTGTACGTCCAGTAAAATCTGTGGTTCCGGCTCAGCTAAAGTCATTCCTGGTGCCCATAGCCCCCCTAACAGGAACAAGCCTAAACAATATCGAAATAATATAGTTTTCATTGACCAGAGCTAGATATGTCGGTAATGGGGCTAAGGGAACTTAAGCCTTCATGGGCCAACAACTGCGCCCATAACTCCGTCAGAGTAAAAGTGTTATCTTCCTCTAAGGTCAACAAACTATGAATAGCGTCGTACCACCAGCCCTGCTGAAAATATAACTCAACTTTTTCCATTGGAGTCATTGTTGTTAACTGAGCTAACAGCACTGGGGAGAGGGCTTCAGGATCGAGACTAATATTACCTTCCACATAATCGATCGCCGTATTATGGGGGCCACCACAATCCACCGTAAAATTCCAGCGATAGACCAAACCCCGCTCCAACTCCAGATCCTCCGGCAAGGGAATAGGTAACAAACCCGTCTGGGCCGGCACTTGCCACTGCCGATCCACCAACAAAGCTTCAGCCCCATTCTGCCAAGTCTTGAGAGTAAAACTAACCGGATAGGTAATGCCCTGGTCATAGGGAAAATAAACATAAATCACCGGGGATTCCACCCCCACCCTGCCCTCATAACTCTTGGGGATCAAAGCCGTTAAAGGCACATCACCAGAAGCACCACAACCATTGCGGGAACCGCCTAATACCGTGCGCGGAGGATTGCCAGTGCGTCGTCCCGATTGCCCCACATCCGTTGGTGGTTGCCACCGTACTGGCTTAGGCTTAACCCTTGTGTTCTTCTCCCCTGCCAGCAATGGATTCTGGGGCAGTAACAACGCTCCTAACAAACCTAGAAAGAGGAAAAAACGGATCACGCTGATATTGATAGGCTTCTGCGTCATTTTTCCACTCCTGTCGGCGTAGGGCAAAAAGTCTTAGTAATAAGCCTAACCTAATATAGTGAGTGTGATACCATCAACGTACATAATCCGGTACGGTGACAGACAATGGATAACTTTAGTGCCACCCAAGCTCGTAGTCAGCTTTTTCGATTGATGGATGAGGTTGCCGAAAATCATCAACCTGTTTTGATTACTGGCAAACGGAATAATGCTGTCCTTCTGAGCCAAGAAGACTGGGAATCCATCCAAGAAACCCTTTATTTGCTCTCTATTCCCGCCATGGGAGAATCCATTAGAACCGGTATGGTCACCCCCATCAGTGAATGTGAAACGGAGTTAGATTGGTGACGTGGAAATTGGTTTACACCAAACAAGCCCAAAAAGATGCCAAAAAGCTTGCCTCTGCCGGATTAAAGCCAAAAGCGGAAGCCCTTCTAGATATTATTCGGGAAGATCCCTACGCCAATCCGCCTCGCTATGAAAAACTGGTTGGAGATTTAGCCGGAGCTTACTCCAGAAGAATCAATATTCAACATCGCTTGGTCTATGAGGTTATTGAAGAAGAAAAAACAATAAAAATTCTTCGCCTTTGGACTCACTATGAATAGTAAAATATCACTATGAAATTAACAGTCAGAAAACGGGGTAATTCCCTTAGCCTAATCATCCCCAAGGAAATTGCTACCCAGCTCAACATTGAAGACGGAGACTCTGTGTATCTGACTAAAACCCCTAATGGCTATGAAATATCCGCTACAGATCCTGATTTTGCCCAAAAAATGGAGTTGGCGAGGGAGGGTATCAAAAAATATCGTAATGCCCTGATTGACTTAGCCCAATGTAAATAATCACTAATCTAAGTTCTTTATCAGAACATTCAACCACCTATGAATCAGTTAAAAGTCTCCCCCCAAACATGGCAAAAACTTAAATCTTTTGCAAATCATTTGAATCTTTCCGTTACACAATTACCGGAAAAAATCATCCAAGGTGAATTGGCCATTATCGACGCTGAAGAACTTGGGGATCTAATTGATGTTCAAGACACCATTAACGCTGAGAATGATCCAGAAAATCAACAACCAATTGAGTGGGAAGTTATTAAGCAAGTATTGAATTTATAGAAGATGGCAAAATATCAAATACCATGATTGAAAATAATCCCATCAGAATTCCCCAACAATTGCCATTTTTGGAATTTTTATGTTGGCAAATGAAAACACCCAAAGCATTAAGCTTAGAAGAAATGTTGAGCCGTTATGAGAGAGGCTGGAAATATCGCTCCCTGTTTGAGCCGTCGCCAGAAGAGCTAGCTTTTTTAGAAACCATCGCCAGAAAATATCACTCGTGGTTAATCACTGAACTATAATGTTTAATCGTCCCCATCATAATGAAATTCTCAACGTTCTAAATCAGCTAGATCATCAGATTTTTCAAGAGACTTATACTTGCTTTGGTGGCGGGACGCTAATTGCATTGCTTAATCAAGAATTTCGAGAAAGTAATGACATTGATTTCATTTGCTCCATACAATCTACAGGCTATAAACAACTGAGAAAACTAATTTTTGACAAAGGTTACGATGCTTTATTTTTACAATCAAAAAGTTTGAGAATTGGCCGGAGTAACATGGATCAATACGGTATCCGCTTGTTAGTAGAAAGTGACAATATTCTCATCAAACTTGAGATTATTGCCGAAGCCAGATTTGCCATCGAACAACCCAGAAAACTACCTTGGTTATCACTACCCTGTTTGAATGAAGAAGACCTATGGACATCAAAGCTTTTGGCCAATGCTGACCGCTTTATGGACAAAAGTATTTTATCAAGGGATCTGATTGATTTAGCTGTTCTTCGTTTATCTTCCCCCATTTCATCGATCAGTAGGGAAAAAGCAGAATCTGCCTATGAAGTTATGCGACCGTTGCAATCTGCAATTGATAAGTTTCAAAATCAACCGGAATATCGTCAAAAATGCTGGGAAAATTTAATAATTAATAATGATTTTATTCCAAGAATCGTAGACGGAATAGATCTACTGGCTACTGATTGTAACTTATCTCAAACGACAAGACAATTTAATGAGTGTCACCAATATTTTTAAGATCATATCCTGTGGTAATGCCATCAATTTACATAATCAGGTATGGGAAAATTTATTCAAACTAAGCAAGAATTGAATTTATTAATTATTAATCTTTATCCTTGTAACGGACTTTTGCGTATTCGTGTTGGGGATTATCGTATAATTTACAGAATTGAAAACGAAGAATTAATAGTGATTGTTATTAAAATTGCCCATCGCAGAGAAGTTTACCAATAACAGTATCCTGTTAGCACGAGATTGAATTTTAGTTATAATATTTAGGAGACATTATTAGAAACAGGATCTTGTTGAAGTTTGATCGAATCTTTCTCAAATGAGTCAATACAATTACTCAATACATTAAGCATAAATTCAACACTGAAGCCCATTTTTGGAGGTGTTGTATGAACATAACTTAAATATGTGGGTCTTGTTTTAAACTCATGAAGTTGAAATCCATGTGATCCTTTACCACCACGACCCTCATGTACGTAGGCGTTCCTCATTTCTTTATAAGCAATGGCACCATAACTAGATAACATTAACCATTCTCTAATCACATCCATTTGTTTACATTCATAGTTATCAAACTTAGTTAAAATATCTTTCAGATTTAGATCGTCAGAGATAGTTCTAAGTTTTCTACTATCTAGCTCTAGATCAATAGGTGGAGAGCTTCTTTTAAGATTCTGTAGAAGTTCGATCACTTTATCAGGCAGTTTGTAATCACAATTATAATCAGGCTTTTTGGAGGCTAGATAGAAATTTCCTTTATCTATACGATACCAAACATCAGACAATGAAACTTTCTGAAATATATCGCCGTAATAATCACATAAGAATTCAGCAAAAATTAGACGCGAGCCTAATAGTTTACACTTGCTTTTACCAATTCTTTTTGACCACAAGTTTGATAAAATATCAAGACAAGACCATATTAAAATATTAGCTTCGTAATTATTAGTTTGATTACTGGCAAGCGCAGTAATGCTGTCCTTATCAGTCAAGAAGACTGGGAATCCATCCAAGAAACCCTTTATTTGCTCTCTATTCCCGCCATGGGAGAATCCATTAGAACCGGTATGGCTACCCCCATTAGTGAATGTGAAACGGAGTTAGATTGGTGAACAGGAAGCCATCTTCACTCAAGCAGATGATCTAATTGCCCTCAGACAAGAAATTGGAGATGCTGTTCATTGCCATTTTATAAATACAGAAGAACATCCAAAAATTATTCGCTTACATAATTTTGCAACAAAAATAACTAGTTTTTTAGCGGGACAAAGACTCTTCTAGCACCTGACGAATATAACGTTGATAACTCATTCCCTGGGCTTTAGAAGCCTCCTTAACTGCGGCTAACAATGCCGAAGAAATACGTAGAGTAATACTCTTATCTTTCGTGGCAAACTCAAACGTGGCAGGGGTAAAGTTTTCGGGCACTATATACTCTGTCAGATCTTGATCCAGAAAATCTTCTAACTCCTGATCAGTATTCATTTTGGGCAAAGGCTTGTTCATACTTTTTTGCTTCCTTTTTATGCATGTAACGGGCGCTAATGGGCCGTATTAACAATTTTCCTTCTCGGTTACGAAAAGTAAAAGCCACTAGCATTGGCCGACCAGCAACGGAACAGCCAATGGCCAAAAACCGCTCCTCCTGGGTTGAATGTTGAACATCCGGTGCCGTCCAAACAAAACCTTGGAAAAGTTGCTCAATGTCATCTTTGGTCAAGCCGTGTTTTTCACATTTATGGCTATTGCCTTCGTCCCAATCAAAGCCAGCAATTTTTTGTCCACAGACTAATCCTAGCAACTGTATTGACAATTGACAATACAGCACTGCTTAGTTCATTGCTGTATTGTAATCTTCCCTAGTTTGGCTCCCCGCTCCTAATAAAACTTTCCCCCAACATCAACAGCAAGAACAGTAATGGGGATGTCAGAGGTAGCCATAGGCCCAAAGACCAGAGAATGAGCCAACTAGAGCCAGTTACCCCAACTAAACTCGCAATTACCACCAATTGTTGTTGACGGCGGGAACCATCGAAAATAATTACGGTGACAATGCCGCCAGCGGTGACGCCGACCCAAAAGAGAATCCAGAGTAATTCTGCTCCCTTCGAGGTAGTGGTCAACAGAGATTTTCCATCTAAAACAGCATCCAAAATCTGCTTAACCATTTGCCCATGGATAACCACCCCAGGAATATCGGATTCTAGGGCGGTGCTGTGTTTGTCCTTATGCCCATAACCCAACAGAACCACCTTATCTTTGAGGTCTAAACGTTGTTCGGTATCAGCAAAGAGGGTGGAAAGACTAATTTCCCTCACTACTCCTCTCGGCTGGGGACGAAAGAGAATTTGATAACCTGCCACCTCATTAGGACGATAAACTCCAGATTTAGCTATAAGGGACGGAAAAGTAACGTTATTCAGGGTTAAAACGACATTTTCAGCAGGGAATATATTTTCTTCCCCCAGGTAATTCAACGCTAGGGAAAGGGCCAAGGATTGGTTGGTGGGGCAGGATTCGGTGTTAGTAAATTCTCCGTGCAACAATTGACGACGAATAACTTGATCTCGATCAATGGGGAAATTAATGAAAGCTAGATACTGGGGATCAATAAGCGGTGGTGGCAATAATTGCTCCCCCCGTTGATCAGCAAAACCACAGGTCACCAAAAGGCGATCGCCGTTACGAAACACTTCCCCCAAGCGAGTATTACCCTCAGCAATGGGTAAATCCCGACCAATGTCCAGACCAAGCCAACGGGGTTGATAACGCCTTATTCTCTCCAACGCTTCCGCCAAAGGCCCATCGGAAATCACATCGGCACCTGCCGCAGATTGCAAGCTATTTTGACGCAAAATATCAAGGTCATTCTGGTCAATGGTCACCACGACAATGCGTTCATCCACGGCAGTGGAAACTGGTTGGGAACGAAGCATCAAGTCAAACAATTTCAGATCTAGCCCCTGGGTTAGCCCCAGCCACCGTAATAACAAAACCAGAATGGTAGCCCCTACAGCCCACAAACCAGTGCGGCGGATGGATTGGGGTTGCTGACGTAATTCTGCCCGGAGAGGTGGGGCAACAGTGGGATTGTGGTGAATAATCGGTAACCAACCAACCCCCGGATAACGGCGATCGTATTCCTCCAAATCCGTTAGGCTACTCCGTACCGCCCGAAAAATAGATTGTTTTCCCTGGACGTAATGACGGAAAAAACTATCCAAAAAGCCATGGGCTACTATATCCGCCACTTCTTCTTGCATGGACAGCACCGTACTTAATCCCAGATCCAGCAAGGCTTCCGCTAGTTGAGCACTGGCACAGGAGTTAAACACCGCTACCCTCAACCCATTGGCGATCGCCCGCTGGAAAGCAAGACGCAAATCGGCGATCGTGACCCCCTCCACAGTACCCGTTTGTCCCAGTAACATGGCGGCCAAGTCTTGATCAAAGGACGCTTCACTGTGGCCGGAGTAAACAAAGAGATCAAAACCAGCCCCATCCCGCAAATTACGGCTTAAAACTTGATAATCCGGTTGGTGTAGGGTGACAACTTCTACTTTCTTACCCTGATGGCTTAAACCCGCCAATACTCCTTGGTCTGGTCGAAGGTCAATACCCTCGTTATTACCCAAAACATGGAGGATGCGAATAGCAGGGAAAAAGTAACGTTGTAGGCGGGCGGTGGGGGAAATCGATTCTGGGTTGGCGATCGGGGCAGGGG
>NZ_JADEWJ010000256.1:0-5745 GCF_015207725.1 Synechocystis sp. LEGE 06083 | reverse complement strand
ACCCATGTTTTAGATGAGTTGACCAAGCTTTTTAATAAAGTTAATGAGCTAGATCGATTAAGATATTTGGTCAATTCATGGGACATATTCTGCCATTCATCTGCCTAGATTGATGGAAGAGGGGTATAAGGAACACAATAAACGTAGTTCTCAATCTTGACGATCAGCATATACTGATTTGGGTATCTGTCCTTGTTAGAATTTTCAAAATCCGCAAGAACATCGTCATCCTGAATAGCTTTAACAATTTGTTCAAAGGAAACTTGACGATTTTGTTTGAGCCATTCGTTCTTCTCTGAATTCCAACGAAACCCACACATAAATTGTAGCTAAGGATTAGAAAAGGAGAGATTAACTAGCCGTTATATCCCTCCTAATACCAATGCCCGATAACCTAACTACCCCCAATGCGAGCCACGTCCTTAGCATTTTGCTCAAACGCCGCATTCAGGGCATCATCGCCGCTCAAACCAGCCTCAAGCGCATTTTTAATCGCTTGCAGTA
Source organism: Synechocystis sp. LEGE 06083 (assembly GCF_015207725.1). NCBI lineage: Bacteria > Bacillati > Cyanobacteriota > Cyanophyceae > Synechococcales > Merismopediaceae > Synechocystis > Synechocystis sp. LEGE 06083. Next base: position 5,241 of record NZ_JADEWJ010000256.1, on the reverse strand, counting down.
CCCGTTTATAATCCCGGGGCATCACCTTAACAAACTTGGCAATATTGACTTCCCAATCTGCTAGGATAGCTTTAGCTTTGGCGCTATTGGTGTAGTTAACATGGTTTTGAATTAACTCTTGCAGATCCTTGATTTCTTCAGGATCTTCCAAAGTTTCCAAAGCAACCATAGCTTGGTTACAACGGGTGGCAAAATCAACCGTTTCATCGAAGATGTAGGCCACACCACCACTCATGCCCGCCGCAAAGTTTCGTCCCGTTTTACCGAGGACAACCACTTTCCCGCCAGTCATATATTCACAGCCGTGATCGCCCACCGCTTCCACCACCGTATTGACACCGGAATTACGGACACAGAAGCGTTCTCCTACCATGCCGGAAATGTAGGCCTCGCCCCCCGTTGCGCCGTAGAGACAGACGTTCCCTGCAATGATGTTTTCCGCTGCAATAAAGCTGGAACCCTGGGGAGGATAGACAATAATTTTGCCACCACTGAGACCTTTGCCGACGTAGTCATTGGCATCCCCTTCCAGTTCCAAAGTCATACCCTTGGGTACAAAAGCGCCGAAGCTCTGCCCCGCACTGCCTTGGAAATGGAGATGGATCGTATCTTCCGGTAGGCCTTCCCAATGGCGTTTGGTGACTTCGTTGCCCACAATGGTGCCCACCACGCGGTTGATGTTGGTAATGGGTAAAGTGGCTTTAACTTTTTCGCCCTTGGCGATCGCCGGTTGACAGAGGTCCAGCAGTTGGGTCATATCAAGGGAGTGCTGGAGACCGTGGTCCTGGGGAATTTGACAATAACGTCCCACTTCCGGGGCCACGTCAGGCTGATGCAGTAGGGGAGAAAGGTCGATGCCTTTAGCTTTCCAGTGGTCCACCGCTTTTTTAGGCTCCAGGATTTCCGTGTGCCCTACCATTTCGTTAATAGTGCGGAAACCGAGTTGCGCCATGATTTCCCGTAGTTCCGTAGCAATGAAAGTCATAAAATTCACCGCATGGGCCGGGTCGCCGGTATATTTAGCCCGCAGTTCTGGGTTTTGGGTGGCAATGCCCACGGGACAGGTATTCAAATGACAAGCCCGCATCATAATGCACCCCAGGGATACTAACGGCGCAGTGGAAAAACCAAACTCTTCTGCTCCCAACAAGGCGGCGATCGCCACGTCCCGACCAGTTTTCATTTGCCCATCAGTTTCCACCACAATGCGGGAGCGGAGATTATTTAACACCAAGGTTTGATGGGTTTCCGCTAGGCCCAATTCCCAGGGCAAACCGGCATGTTTGATGGAAGTTTGGGGAGAGGCCCCGGTGCCACCGTCGTAACCGGAAACTAAGACCACATCGGCATGGGCCTTGGCTACCCCAGCGGCAATGGTTCCCACTCCCACTTCAGACACCAGCTTGACGTTAATGCGGGCTTCCCGGTTGGCATTTTTCAGGTCATGGATTAACTCCGCCAGATCCTCAATGGAGTAAATGTCGTGGTGGGGTGGCGGCGAAATTAAACCAACCCCAGGGGTAGAGTGGCGCACTTTGGCGATCCAGGGATAGACCTTTTTGCCTGGTAGTTGCCCCCCTTCCCCCGGCTTAGCCCCCTGGGCCATTTTGATTTGAATTTCCTTGGCTTGGGAGAGGTACAAACTGGTGACCCCAAAGCGACCGGAAGCCACTTGTTTAATGGCGCTGTTTTTGGAATCCCCCTGGTCATTGGTCCAGGTAAATCGTTCTGGGTCTTCCCCCCCTTCCCCAGTGTTGGACTTACCGCCAATGCGATTCATGGCGATCGCCAAGGATTCATGGGCTTCTTTGGAAATGGAACCGTAGCTCATGGCCCCGGTTTTAAAGCGTTTCATAATTGCTTCCACCGGCTCCACTTCTTCGAGGGGAATGGGTTGCCGGTCTTGGAAGTCCAGTAAGCCCCGTAGGGTAAAGAACTTTTGGTTTTGTTCGTTAACTAAAGCGGCGTACTGTTTATAAAGATCATAGTTACCTTCCCGCACGGCCCGTTGGAGCAAATGAATGGTTTGGGGACTAAATAAATGCTCTTCCCCATCCTTACGCCACTGGTATTCACCGCCCACATCCAGGGTATGGCGATCGCCGGGGCGGGGGGCAAAGGCGTGTTGGTGCCGCAGAATCGCTTCCTGGGCAATTATCCCGAGATCTGATCCTTGAATACGGGAAGAAGTACGACAGAAATATTTGTCAATGACCGACTGATTTAAGCCAACGGCCTCAAAAATTTGTGCGCCCCGGTAACTTTGGATGGTGGAAATGCCAATTTTAGAAGCTACTTTAATTACCCCCTTGGTGGCGGCTTTGATGTAGTTTTTGCAAGCAGTTTTATGGTCTACATTAACCAGTAAACCTTCGGCGATCATGCCGTCTAAAGTTTCAAAGGCTAAATAGGGATTAATGGCTCCACAACCGTAGCCCAGCAGTACGGCAAAATGATGCACTTCCCTCGGTTCCCCAGATTCGAGCACTAACCCCACTTTGGTACGGGAACCATTACGGATTAGATGGTGATGTAACCCCGATACCGCCAATAAAGCCGGAATTGCCGCTTTTTCTGCCGCCACATCCCGGTCACTGAGAATAATTAAATTGACCCCTCCGGCGATCGCCTGGTCCGCTTTGGTAAATAAGTCATCTAAAGCAGTTTTTAGGCCAGTTTCCCCTTGGTTGGGGTCAAACAGAATGTCTAGGGTAACGGATTTAAACTCATCGTTATCGAGAGCCTTGAGCTTAGCCAAATCTTCGTTAGTCAGAATCGGCGTTTTCAATTCAATCAAACGACAACTTTCTGGCCGGGGGTCGAGCAGATTACCTTCACCGCCAATGGTGGTTTCCGCCGAAGTAATAATTTCTTCTCGAATGGAATCGATGGGGGGATTGGTCACCTGGGCAAATAACTGTTGGAAATAGTTGTAAAGCAACTTGGGTTTATCGGACAGCACCGCCAGGGGAGTATCTGCCCCCATGGAACCGATCGCCTCCACCCCATCCCGACCCATGGGAGCCATCAGAATACGCAACTCCTCAAAGGTGTAACCAAAGGCCATTTGCCGCTGGCGCAAACTTTCTGCATCGGTGCCGGGGACATTGCCGGGAACAGGCAACTGATCCAGGGACTTTAGGTTAGCCGTCAACCATTCACCGTAGGGATGCTGACTGACAATATTCTGTTTAATTTCTTCGTCGGCAATGATGCACCCCTGCTCCATATCTACCAAGAACATCCGCCCTGGTTGTAGCCGTCCTTTTTTGGCCACCCGCTCCGGTTCAATGGGCAATACCCCTGCTTCCGAAGCCATAATCACCAGATCATCCTTGGTAACGTAGTAACGGGAAGGCCGCAGACCATTACGATCCAACACTGCCCCCATCATTTTGCCGTTGGTGAAGGCAATGGAGGCCGGGCCGTCCCAAGGCTCCATTAAGCAGGAATGGTATTTATAGAATGCTTTCTTCTCCACGCTCATGGACTCGTGGGCACTCCAAGGCTCCGGAATCATCATCATCACCGCATGGGGTAGGGAGCGGCCGGCCAGGTAAAGCAGTTCCAACGCATTGTCAAAAATGGTGGAATCACTGCCATCGATATTGATCACCGGCTGAACTTTAGCCATATCCTCCCCGAATAGGGACGATTCAAACAGGGCCTGACGGGCTTGCATCCAATTGACGTTGCCCCGCATGGTATTGATTTCGCCGTTATGGGCAATGTAGCGGTAGGGGTGGGAGCGCTCCCAACTGGGAAAGGTATTGGTACTAAACCGGGAATGGACCAGGGCCAGAGCACTTTCCATCTCCGGGTCATGGAGTTCAGGGTAATATTGTCCCACTTGGGCGGTGGTCAACATGCCTTTATAAACCAAAGTTCGGGCCGATAAACTAGCCACATACCAATGATTATCAATCTTTTGTGATCGGATGGCCCCGTGGGTCAACTTACGAATGACGTATAGTTTGCGCTCAAAATCCAAGTCATCGGTCAAGCCTTCCGGCCGACCAATGTAAACCTGTTGCATAAAAGGTTCACTGCCCTTGGCGGTATCCCCCAGGGGCTCGTTATGGGTGGGAATGTCTCGCCAGCCTAAAACCTGCAAACCCTCTTGGGTGACAATGTCATTGAATTTTTGCCGAGCTTCGGCCCTGGCCAACGGATCGGGGGAGCCGTAAATATTGCCCACTGCATACTGCCCTGGAGCGGGAATAGTAATCCCCTCAGCCCCAGCTACTTTTTGGATAAACTTGTGGGGAACTTGGATTAAAATACCGGCCCCATCCCCCGTGTTTGGCTCACAGCCACAGGCTCCCCGGTGCTCCAAATTAACCAACATTTGTAGGCCCTGCTCCACAATGTCGTGGGAAACTTTGCCCTTCATCTGCACAATAAAACCCACCCCACAGGCATCATGTTCATTTTGTGGATCGTAAAGACCTTGGACTTGGGGGGCGAGGTGAGAACTGTTCATAGGACTGGTAACCGTACAAAAGTTTGGGATGAGGGGGCGAAGACCTCTATGGCAGGGCATTCCCCGGTTTTTGAATTGTAGCGGTCATTATGGAGAGGAGGGAGGTTTCCTTAATGAATCTATTAAGTTTTGCTGAAATTTCAGATTGTTACCGGGGAAAAGGTAACAAATTTAACTATTTTGTTCTGTTGTAGTTTGTTCCAGAGTTGAAGAACGCTCCCTAGATGATGATCAAAAATCATCAGTTAAACTAAAGGTCAGTCCCGAGCTGCTGGAGACCACCGCTATGACCGCCGCCTTAGATCGGCAAATTGTTTATCCCGACAGTGATGGACAACCCATGGCTGACAACACCAAGCAGTTTAGTTGGATTGTCCTATTAAAAGAAAATCTGGAATGTCTTTTTGCGGATAATCCCGATGTTTTTGTGGCCGGGGATCTGCTCTGGTATCCCGTGGAGGGTAAGCCAGAAATCCGGGTTGCCCCCGATGTTTTGGTGGCTTTAGGCCGACCCAAGGGCGATCGGGGTTCCTACCGTCAATGGCAGGAAGACAATCAACCACCCCAGGTGGTATTTGAGGTACTGTCCCCCGGCAATCGTCTCAAGGAGATGAATAAAAAGAGGGATTTTTATGATTTTTACGGTGTGGAAGAATATTATGTCTACGACCCCAATAACAATGAACTAGTGGGTTTGCAGCGGTGGCAGGGTAAGTTAACGGTTATTGATGAAGTGGAGCATTGGACAAGTCCCCTTT
>NZ_JADEWJ010000019.1:0-23928 GCF_015207725.1 Synechocystis sp. LEGE 06083 | reverse complement strand
CGACATTAACCAAAAAATAGCGGCCATGCCATAGGCAAAGGGAGAGCTAAAATAGCTTAATAGTTCTTTACGAAGAATAGCGAGCAGATTATACAGGGTGGTCATGGGAAGAGAAAGGTCGACAGTGGCGGAGTGTCCGAGAACCCTAGGCTCTGGTTGCTGTGCCTAGCCATGGCCTTGGGTTGCCAGATTAAATCTAGAATAGGGGGGTTAAGGCTCCCATGGATGAGTTCAGCATAGTTTAATGGTCCAACTTAGTGCGGCGGCAATTAATCGAGTCGATGTGGCCGTCATTGGGGGAGGCATTGCGGGGGTGGCGATCGCCGAATATGTGGCCCGCCATACTAACCTGTCAGTGCAGTTGTTGGAAAAAAATAGCCATTTGGGGGGGGATTCCTCTGGCAAATTGGAGGGCTGGTTCCACACGGGGGCTTTATATTCAGGCCAGGACGATGGTCAGACTTTTTTTAACTGTGTTAATGGGGTGGAAGATTTACTCAACCACTACAGTAGTTATTTTGCAAGTCGCTGTAATTTGACCCTAGGGCAATATGACCACGGTTACCGCCCCACAGTTAGCGGCGCAGGTTGGTTTGACCCCAATCCGGTTTATCTCATCCATCCCCAACGCCATTCCCCAGAAATGCTCCAGTCTGGCCTCAAGGGCGATCGGGTGCAGTTGGAAATGCAGTTAAAGCGGGTGTTAGGCCGTTTAGAAATGGCCTATGGGCAACAGTTCAATTGGCGATCGCCGACGGGTCATGGAGCGGCAGCACCGGACTATGGCCATTTAGAAAGTTATGAACAGCGGGGCTGTAGCCTCTTAAGTCAGTCAGAAAAAATTAGTCATTATTGCCAACAATTTGACCTCAGCCATGGGGTAGAACCCAGTGACTATGCCCTGCTGAAAAGTTTGGACTGTGCCATGGATACCCAGGGCATTTTGCAGGATCTCACGGCCAGCGCCCTGGCCCACGGAACGGCGATCGCCACCGGGATTAATTTAGAACAAATTAATGTAGATCGTTATGGCCCGGTGAGGGTACAAAGTATCTTTTATCGGGATCGCCAGGGACAGCAACATTACCTGAAGGCCAACGCGTTTATTTTTGCAGTGGGAGCAGGCTTTGATCGGATTTTACCCACCCTCCAGGTGCGAGCCAAGCTGAAACGGAGTCGCAGCACCATGGTGGTGGCTTATCCTGCCGTTAGTCCCCATAATTTTGTGCGGATGTCCACCAAGAATTCTTACCATTTCAATCATTTTTTCCAGCGGGCAAATATATTTGACTCTTCACAATCTTTAAACTATTCCATGCTGGCTAACTCTGGTTATGTTAGCAATGAAAATGACTGTTTAGCCAGTGGGGAAATTGAATTACTTTTAGATACGGCGGCACGGTATTTTGGCGAAGACAATTTATATCAACGTCAACTCTGGAGCTACGATTGCATTAAAACAGAATTTATTAGTGACGATGTTCAAAAACGTCGTTATAGCTATTGGATTGAAGTGAATCCCCAAAGTAATTATCTTTGTGTATTACCGGGTAAGTTTTCCTTCTTTCCCACAGTGGCAGTGCAAACTCTCAAGCAGTTAAAAACCATTTTGCCAGCCCCAGAAATTGACCGGAACCATCAGGATTATCACGCCTATTGCGATCAAGCTCAAGCCCTCGTCGCTTCTCCCTATCCCCATCAATTGTTGGCGGCTCATTTGAAAAATAAAGCTAATTCCTAGCTGTGGAATGGTTGGTTATTTAACAATATTAATGGAAGTAGAATAATGTTAAAAACCGTTGCCATACAAGTGCAGGGAAGGGTACAAGGAGTGGGTTTTCGTCCTTTTGTTTATACCCTTGCCCAGGAGATGGGACTAAACGGTTGGGTAAATAATTCTGCCCAAGGAGCCACCGTTGTTATTACTGCTAACGAAAGGGCCATCGCCAACTTTACGGATAGATTAACTAAGGCATTACCTTCCCCTGGTTTGATTGAAGAGTTAACCGTTGAACAGTTACCTTTTGAAAATTTTACTAACTTTACTATCCGCCCCAGTAGTGATGGACCTAAAACCGCCACCATCTTGCCAGATTTATCCACTTGTACTGCTTGTTTAGCAGAATTATTTAATCCTGGCGATCGCCGTTATCTTTATCCTTTCATTAACTGTACCCATTGCGGTCCCCGTTACACCATTATTGAAGCCTTACCCTATGACCGTTGTCGTACTACCATGGCTAAATTTTGCCAATGTGCTGACTGCGAAAGGGAATATGAACAGCCTGGCGATCGGCGCTTCCATGCTCAACCCAATGCCTGCCCCCGCTGTGGTCCCCAACTTGCCTTTTGGGACTGCCAAGGTAAGATAATTGCCCAAGCAAATGATGCTTTAGATCTGGCTATTGATAATTTAAAAGTAGGTAATATTATTGCTGTCAAAGGCTTAGGAGGATTTCATTTATGTTGTGATGCCACTAACTTTAAGGCAGTAAAAAAGCTCAGAGCAAGAAAACAACGACCAGATAAACCGTTGGCGGTAATGTATGGCAATCTTGGTCAAATTATGGAGCATTATCAACCCAACCAGAAAGAAATTGAGTTGTTACAGAGTGCCGCCGCTCCCATTGTGTTGTTAAGCAAACAGTCGCAGTTAATTTTGACAGAAAACATTGCCCCTGATAACTCCACTGTGGGAGTAATGTTAGCCTATACGCCCCTCCATCATTTATTACTAAAAGGTTTAGATAGACCCATGGTAGCCACCAGCGGGAATTTGGCCGGGGAACCAATTTGCATTGATAATTTTGATGCTTTAAACCGTCTGCAAAACATCGCTGATGGTTTCCTGGTCCACGATCGCCCAATTGTTTGTCCAGTGGATGATTCTGTAGTGCAAATAGTGGCAGGGGAAACCTTGTTTTTACGCCGAGCCCGGGGTTACGCTCCCCAACCTATCACCTTACCTCAGTCCTCTCCTAAACATTTATTAGCGGTGGGAGGTCATTATAAAAATACAGTGGCGATCGCCAAACATAATCAAGCTTATCTTAGCCAACATTTAGGAGATTTAGATACCATCTCCACCTATCAAGCATTTGAGCAAACCATTGCCCATTTAACCCAACTATACGATTTTTCTCCCCAGGAAATTATTGCTGATCTACATCCTGACTATCTCAGTCATCAGTATGCCGAAAATCAAGCTTTACCTGTCACTTTTGTGCAGCATCACTATGCCCATATTTTAGCAGTTATGGCGGAACATGAAATTATGGACGAGCCTGTACTAGGCATTGCTTGGGATGGCACGGGCTACGGCATGGATGGCACCATTTGTGGAGGAGAATTTCTTAAAATCACCCATAACACTTGGCAGAGAGTTGGCCATCTACGACCATTTCCTTTATTAGGTAATCAGCAGGCAATTAAATATCCCCATCGCATTGCCTTGGCGCTGTTATGGTCAACTTTTGGTGATAATTTTTCTGGGGATTATTTAAAAAATTGGTTGGGTTTCAACAATGATTTTAAAGACGAAATAACCACCAACTTAAATAAGGATCTAAATAACAAAAATTTACACCATCTTTGGCGACGGGGGGAAGCATCCTTAACTTCGAGTATGGGTCGCTTGTTTGATGGCATTGCCGCTTTAATTGGATTAATTGATCAAGTAACCTTTGAAGGTCAGGCTGCAATGGTTTTGGAAGCTCAAGCCAGACCTGATTTAACAAAGGAATGTTACCCTTTCACCTTGATAGATCAGGGAAATAAATTAGTAGTGGATTGGCAGCCCTTAATTAGGGCAATAACCATGGAAGAAAGAACAAAAATCAATCTAATTGCGACTAAATTTCATAACACCCTAGTGGCTTTAATTGTAGCTGTGGCTAAACGCCAAGGAGTGAAAAAAGTAGTTTTGGGGGGAGGATGTTTCCAAAATCGTTATTTACTTGCCAATGTCATCACTGCTTTAAAAAAGGCGGGCTTTTGGCCCCTTTGGCCCAGACAATTACCCCCCAATGATGGTGCTTTATGTGTGGGTCAACTGTTAGCTAAAATTCAGCCGAGGCAATATATCGGTTAGCTTTTTTCACCCTAATGACCCTCACTTGTCTTAGCAATGGGCAAAATTTCCTTTGCAATGAATTCCTGATAAGCTTGTTGGGCAGCAGCCTGTTCTGCACTTTTTTTTGATGGACCGCTGCCACTACCTAAATGGCGATCGCCAAGCCAAACCGTTGCCTGAAAACCTGATTGCTGGGGCAAATTTTGATCTAGGGGTTCTACCCGGTATTCCGGCAAACATTTGTAATGGGCTTGGGTCCATGCCTGCAAGGCTTCCTTATAGTTATGGAGGGCAGGATCTTGTCTAATTTCAACGGCTTTTGCGAGCAAATGTTCACTCAACCAAGGGCGGATCAAAGACAAATCCCCTACGCTTAGGTAAAGGGCTCCTAATAAGGCTTCAAAGCTATCTGCCATTAGGGAAACTCGCCCATTTTTATCTGCTAATACTGCGGGGGTAATCCACAGGAATCGGTCTAGGCCATACAATTCTCCCCAACCGGCAAGGGTGCGATCACTGACCAAAATAGCCCTCAGGGCAGACATTTCCCCCACCGAAGTCTGGGGGTAGTGTTCCATCAGCACTTCCGCTGAAGCTAATCGCACCACCGCATCGCCAACGAACTCCAGTTGCTGATAATTTTCTTCCGGGGATTGACTGGCGTGGGTCAGGGCCAAATCCAGTAGCTTCCAATCCACCGGATCATTCTCGGTTAACCCCAACCGTCGCAGTAGGGCCTTTAACTGGGTTTGACGATGGGGAAGCAGGGACATACGGGCTTAAAAGAGGGTGTAAATAAAAGGGGCGATCGCCGATCCTTGGGTGAAAACAATTAATGCTCCCAGAAGGACCAGGGTTAAAATCAGCGGTAATAGCCAATATTTTTTTCTTTGCCGCAAAAATCCCCAAATATCCTGCAATAATTCAATAAATCCTTCCATAAAGTTATTTTTAAGCGTTGATCAACAATTGGAGTTAGTAGGGTTTTTGCAGATGGTTAATGTCCCGGGGACGACATGGCGATCGATAGGTTACCCGTTGAGGCTCCAATTGACGGGCCATGGTATCCCTTTTCAATAATTTCATCACCAGGGCCATGGGGGTAACCACCAACGCAAAAATTAGGGTCAGGATAATGCGGCTATTAATCCACCCTAAAACGTGGCCAATTTTTAGCCATAGTTCATACACCGGGCCCAAACTGCGAGGAGTGAACAGTCCCAGAAAAACAAAGCCAGCGGCGATCGCCCAGGGCAATATGGGTAATCCGTGGCCCTTGAGCAGGGGAATGAGTAGACCAAATAGAAAGGCAATCATCCCTGCCATAATCCAGGCAAATTCCCGCAGCATTTTGACCGTGGGGGCAGTCTTCGTATTCGTCATAACACTCGACAAGATGGCGATCTTTGGACGGGTTGATGTTAGCAGACTTTTAACTAAACTAGATTAAGCTATTTTGCCGACCATGCAGTTAAAAATTTAACCTCCTCCAAGACAATCTTCCCCTTACTCAGCGCAAATAATTTTAGTGTATCTTAGTTCCTGTAAACGCAAATAATTTCTTCAATGCTTTTTTACATAATCTTTTAATTGTCTTTTTTGTGTTTGACAATTCTTGAATTTGTTGTGAGGAAGTCTCAAGTTCAATTTGGAGGACTTGGTTATTAGTTTCTAATTGGATAATTTGCAGGTTTTGCCGTTCTATTTGCTCGATTAAGGTTTTATTTTCCACTTCTAACTGGGCATTTCTGCCCGCCATATTATGATTATGGGCTTGTAAATGGTCAATTACATGATTTGCTTCCGCGTTTTTCCATTCAAGTTCCCCCAATAGAACACGATGTTTAAGCTCTTCCACTTGACATTCCCGAAAGTCTTGCCAAAGGGCAGTGAAATTCTGTTTTTGGGGTCTATTTTTATTATCCTCAATAGTTTTTAGGCATAGCTGACTAATTTTAGTGGCGGTTGTCCACCAAGAAAATTTTTTCGCTTGCTCTTTGCCCCTGGCAATTAATTCATTGCGAATGGTTGGAGTTTGCACTTTTTCTAAGGCTGCAACCATTTCTACTACATCTTGGCCGCCAACATAGATAACCGCATCTTCCCCCACCTCCGGCAGCGAAGAATTATGGCAAGTAATCACAGGACAATCGCAAGCCATGGCCTCAAGAATGGGTAAACCAAATCCTTCATACAAAGAAGGGTAAACCAAGGCGATCGCCCCGGAATAAAGGCACCTTAATTCCCAATCCGTTGGTCGAACTAAACAAACATTAATGTCACTAGCTAGGGCAGCTAATTCTGACTCTAAGATAATCTCTCCCCCAACACAAACAAGGGTAAGTTTTTGGAGATCTTTGCTGGCCTGGAAGGCTTGGAATAGAATAGTTGCGTTCTTATACTGATTAAGACTTAAACGAGACCCGACTAAAAGTAAATAGGGAGAGTTGATGGCAAACTTATACTTGACGGCGGCAATTTCTGCGGCAGAAGCAGGGGAAAAGATACTATCTACACCATTATGAATAATATTTACTTGGGAAGCCTTAACTTCGGGACAAAGTTTGAGCAAGTCCTTCGCTGTATTTCTAGATACCGTAATATACTGACTGGCATAAACTATGGCATAGCGTTTTTCTCGCCACCAGAATTCGCTTAAATCTAAGCCAATTACCTCCGGAATCATGTCATGAATGATTAAAACCGAGGGAGTATATAACGGAGTAGTGTAATAGGTAGAAATAAATAAGTCGGCATTAAATTGATTACAAATATCCTGCAGTTTGCCAGAAAATAACGCCTCTTCTTGATAATTAAATGGGGGGAGATGGTAGTATTGCACCCCTGGTAGTGATGGAGCAGTATGACCTCGATCAATTAGAACAATATTTTCTATGAAACCAGAATCGCACCATTTTTCCAACAGAGTTCGCCAAACCCGAGCGATGCCTGTGTCAGCAATTTGAAAGAAGATGCCATCAATAACAATTTTCATGGACTGTCAAGGTTTGGAGGCCGTTCAAGTTTGCAATCAGGATTTCGCCGTCAAAAAAAATTCCTCTGGAAACATATAACGTTCACAAAGGAATCTATGCAGTAATAATATCTTGGATTTAGGCCGCTGGCCCTGGAAGTTACCTAAAAAATACTTCTGTTTTTTCTGTTTTGACAACAGGTAACAGATGAAAACTTTCCTAGACAACCCCCAGAACTTGAGCCACTTTTGCGAACCGGGCCGGAGCAGTGAAACCTGCCCCAGGGAGAAACACATTTTTTCCTAGAACAGGCCCAGGGTCAGGGACTTATCAATGGGGAAAGTTGCGCCAGCTCCCAGCCATAAAGCCGCCGCAGTGCCGAACAAGAAGATGGTCATGGCAATGGGACGACGGAAGGGGTTTTGGAATTTATTCACACTTTCAATGAAGGGTACCAACATCAAGCCGAGGGGAATGGCAGCCATGCAGGCGATTCCCAGAAGTTTGTTGGGGAGAATGCGCAGAATTTGGAAAGTGGGGTACAAGTACCATTCAGGCAAAATTTCCAGAGGGGTCGCAAAGGGATCCGCTGGTTCACCGATCATGGCGGGGTCAAGGATGGCTAATCCAGCAATTAGTCCCAAAGCACCCAAGATGCAGATGGGAAACATGTAAAGAATGTCATTGGGCCAGGCCGGCTCACCGTAATAGTTGTGGCCCATGCCTTTGGCCAGTTTGGCCCGTAAATCGGGATCGCTGAGATCCGGTTTTTTGATAATGCTCATGGGGCGGAGGCTCCAAGTTAAGGTTTTTTAAGGATTTTCTAGATTCTCTAATCTGTTTCAATATTCGGCAATTTGGCAACGTTTGAAACGAAATTGCCCTATCAAATCAGATTAGTAGGGGATAGAAATTACAAAGGACCAGAAATGCCTTGTTTGCGGATCATCAGGAAGTGCAACAGCAACAATACGGCGATCGCCCAGGGCAGGACAAAGGTGTGGAGGCTGTAAAAACGGGTCAAGGTAGCCTGACCAACACTTTCACTACCCCGCATGAGGGTCACCAATTGATCCCCAACCACGGGAATGGCGGCCGGTACACCGGACACAATTTTCACTGCCCAGTAGCCCACTTGGTCCCAGGGGAGAGAGTAACCGGTTACACCAAAGGTAACAGTAGTGACGGCTAGCATCACGCCGACAACCCAGGTCAATTCCCGGGGCTTTTTGAAACCGCCGGTGAGGTAAACCCGGAAAACGTGGAGAATCATCATCAGCACCATCATGCTGGCGGACCAACGGTGAATGGAGCGGATCAGCCAACCGAAGTTGACTTCATTCATGATGTATTGGACAGAGGCAAAGGCTTCCGTGACCGTGGGTTTGTAGTAGAAGGTCATGGCAAACCCAGTGGCAAACTGGATCAGGAAGCAGGTCAGGGTCAGGCCCCCCAGGCAGTAAAAAATGTTTACGTGGGGAGGAACATACTTGCTGGCAATGTCGTCGGAGATGGCTTGCACTTCCAGGCGATCATTGAACCATTGAAAAACTTTTGATTCGGTGACTTCTTTTGAAAACATTGAAGCTAGACTTCTCTTAAGGATCAGGGATGGAGGGGGTTGACTCCAGCGGAGCCGTAAAATCGCATATAATCAGCGTACTATGACGGTCTGACCAAGGGTGGAAAAGCTCCCAAACTTGGCAAAAATGAGAACTACTCATCACAAAATGTAACACAGCTTTAAGCCCTGAGGAAAGGGAAGTCCGGCTGTGGTGCTGCTCTAAAATTTTGCTCCTCTATCCATGCTCGCTAAATATTTTTCCGAACCCATTGATCGTGCGGCCCTAAGTTTGATTGGTGTCCTTAGTGCGGCGATCGCCGTGGTGGGGGTGGGTCATTACACCTGCCAAGACAATAATCAGTGCATATTTGCCAACCGTCCCCGGGTACAGGATTTTAGTTGGGACGGGGCCCACTTGGGGGCCAAGGACAGGGCTTTTATCATCACCTTCGACCGTCCCATGGATCAACGGGAGGTAGAAAAGAATTTGGTCATTACCCCAGCCCTACCGGGAAAAATTAGTTGGGCGGGGCGTCGCATGGCCTACACCTTGGAAAATCCCATTCCCTACGGCACCGATTACGATCTGCAAATTACCGATGTGCGGGAACAGTATGCCGGTGAGCACCATGGGCAAATGATGGCTCCTTTCACCAGTAGTTTTCGCAGTCGAGACCGGGCCTTTGCCTACATTGGCACTCAAGGGATCGAGCAGGGGCGGATTATTTTCTACAACCTCACTAAGCAGAGAAAAACTATTCTCACTCCACCGGGGCTGACCGTGGTGGACTTCAAATTCTATGAGGGGGGCAAAGCAATTCTGTTTGCCGCCGCCGAAAGTCAGTTGGGCTTTGAGGGGCTCCGGCAATTGCAGTTATACCAGGTGCCCGTGGTGGAAAGTGACAACCCCCAGGAATTGCCTAAACCGACTTTGGTGCTGGATAACCAGGAGTTTCAGAATAATCAGTTCGATGTGAGTGAGGACGGCAAGTCCATTGTGGTGCAGAGGGTCAATCGTCAAAATCCCGCTGACTTCGACCTCTGGATGCTAAAAAATCAGCAAAAGCCGGAACGTTTGAAGGTACAGGGTGGAGACTTTCAAATTGCCCCGGATAACCAGTCTCTGGCGGTGGCCCGGGGGGAAGGCATTGGCATTTTGCCCTTGCAACCGGAAGCCAAGCCGTTGGATTTTCTGCCCAAATTCGGCCAACTGTTAACTTTTTCCAGCGATGGTAGCGCCGCCGCCCTGGTGAACTTCAATACGGAGGATGCCCAAAAACGCTTCCAAAGAACCCTTTTCTTTGTCAACACCCTCGGGGTGCAAAAGGAATTGGTAGATACGGACGGCTCCATTGTCAGTTGCGAATTTGGCCGCAATAATCAAACTCTCTATTGTTTGTTGACCAAGCTTTTGCCTGGGGATGAATATATTGAACAGCCCTATTTTGTCCAAATTAACGTCAACAGTGGTGAAGTTTTTCCCATGCTTAAGCTCCAGGATTACCGGGACACCCAAATGAGTCTTTCCCCCGACGGTTTGGCCCTGTTATTTGACCAAGTAATTATCGACCCCGAAACCCCAGCCAATAGTCGCTTGAACACTGATACCGGGGAGGCGATCGCCGATAGTCAATTGTGGCTCCTGATCCCCCCCCTAAGGCCAGAGTTGGGGCAACAGGCGGAACTTAAGGCTCTTTCTTTGATGGGTTTTCGTCCCCTGTGGGCTCCTTAATAGATGATGGGTTTTGCCTGGCCTGACAATGTTGTTCTACCCTTTCCAAGGCGGGGAAGAGGGGACCCAGCCAGCGGCGGTAAATATCCCGGGAATTGGGGGAAGTCACAACCCGATTAACCAAATCTTCCCATTCCGGCTGATCGGCGGGCAAAATTAGTCCATAACCCTGGCAATCTAGGGGATAGGAGGGATAAAGGCGATAACTCCGCCCGAGGGGAAGGTCTAGCACCAAGGCTTCTCCAAACAGCAAAATGCCATCACTGGCAAAGGCATCAATGCGCCCCTGCATTAAGGCTTCCACCCCCAAGCGCCGCGCGGTAAAACCCTGAAAATTAATCAGTTCTGCTTCGGGGTAACGTGCCGCTAAAAATTCACTGTTACTGGTGCCGCCCAAAACCCCAATTCTTTCCCCCCGCAAATTGCCATCGCTATCAAATTCCCCCAGGCGATCGGTGGCCACTAAAAATTGGGTTCCTGTAACGAAAAAGGGCTGGGAAAAGGTAATGGGCAACTGTAAGTCACGGCGGATGGTGTTGGGGCCACATTCCACCACCACTACTTTTTCCGCCACGAGATTGAAGCGATTGAACAAACTGGATTGGTAAAATTTCACCAGCAAAGGCTGACCCCCCAGGGTGGCAGATACCTCTGTCTGTAGGGCTTCGATGAAGTCCACACAAATGCCTGTCCATTGATTGGCCGGGCCGTCCCGAAAACCAAAGGGAACCGAGT
This sequence comes from Synechocystis sp. LEGE 06083, assembly GCF_015207725.1. Classification (NCBI taxonomy): domain Bacteria; kingdom Bacillati; phylum Cyanobacteriota; class Cyanophyceae; order Synechococcales; family Merismopediaceae; genus Synechocystis; species Synechocystis sp. LEGE 06083. The sequence goes on along the minus strand of NZ_JADEWJ010000019.1, from coordinate 12,850 downwards.
CGTCCCGAATGGCCACCCGTAGTAGGCCGCTTGCCCGAATGGATTCCAACACCGTTTCAGCCTGAGCTACGGGCATCACAAAACTCTGTAAAGCCCAAGCTAATAGGGGCAGTAGGGGGCGGAGCATGGGGAAAGATTTTGAGTGGGAGAGACGGGCACCATTGCGATTGCTCATTGCCAATTGTCCAAAAGATCTTTAAACAGAGCTTCTTCAATCCAGATTTTTAAAACCACCGTCAGGGGTAGGGCCAGGATCAACCCTAAAAGTCCGAATATGCTGGCAAAAAATAGTTGGGCGATGAGGGTAACGGCAGGCAGAAGGGAAACTTGCTTCGCCATGACAATGGGGGTTAGCCAATAGCTCTCCACATTTTGAATAAGGAAATAGAGAATCAGCACGGCAATAATTTTCCAGGGGGCATCCAGCACCGCAATCATCAGGGGGAAGACCACACTGGCGGCGGGACCGATGTTGGGAATAAAGTTTAAAATCCCCGCCATCAAAGCATGGACTAGTACTAATTTAATTTGCAGTATCCATAGGCCAATGCCGCTGAGACCAGCGATAAAAAAAGAATTAATTACAATGCCCGTCAACCAATTGCCCAGGGAAGATTCCGATTGGGTGAGGATTTCGTCAGCCCGGCGGCGGTAAAAGGAGGGAAATAACTTGAGGGTCCCCCGTCGATAGGCTTGGGGAGAAAACAACATCATCACGGCGATCGCCAGGATGAAAAGTATTTGCAGGACGGCAGTAACGGAATTGGAAAAAAAGCTAATCAGGGAACTAAGGGCATTGGCCCCCAGGGCGGAAATGGAATCCGGTAGGTCATCAACGGAAAAAGCCTGGCTAAAAAACTGCACCTCTACCCGGTCGTGCCAGTCCTCGAACAACCTCTCCAGGCGATCGCCAACTTTAGGCAGAGAACTGAGCAGCACTTGCAATTGCTCCCAAAAAGGAGGAATGACCAAGAGAAAAAATAGGGCCACCGTCACCGTGACACTAATCAGGGTAATGGCCAGGGCCAAAGGTCGTTTAATACCCCAGGTCTGCAATTGTTTAACCAAACGATTGAGGGCTGTGCTCAGCACAATGGCCAGGAAAAGCAGTAACAGCAGTTGGCGGATTTCCCAAGCCACATAGGCCGCCATTACCAAACAAGCTAAACCTAACCACTGACTAAGCTTCATTACACCAGTCAATCAATCTACTCAGGGCTGGAAATTAACAATGCGGGCAAGGCTCTGGGGTTCCAGACTAGCTCCCCCCACCAAAGCTCCATCAATTTCCGGTTGGGCCATAATTTCATCCACATTGTTGGCGTTGACCGAACCGCCATACTGGATGGTGACCTGAGAATTAGTTAACTGTTCCCGAATTAACCCGATGACCCGATTGGCCTCCGTCGCCGCACAGGTGTCCCCTGTACCAATGGCCCAAATCGGTTCGTAGGCAATGATTAAGTTGGATTGATCCACATTCACCAAGCCTTTTTTTACCTGGTCAATGATGACCTGTTCCGTTTCCCCGGCATCCCGTTGGGCCTTACTTTCCCCCACACAAAGAATGGGAATTAAGCCTGCCTTTTGGGCCGCCAATACCCTTAAGTTGGCAGTTTCGTCCGTTTCACCAAAATATTGCCGTCGTTCACTGTGGCCGATAACCACATAATGAATACCAATTTCCGCCAACATAGCCGCCGAAATTTCTCCCGTGTAGGCACCGCCGGGCTCCCAATGGACATTTTGCGCCCCTAAGCGAACCCTGCCGCCATGGAGTTGTTGGGACATGCCGCTTAAATCGGTGAAAGGAACACACAACACCACTTCACGACTTTCCGCCGCATCTTCGATTAAAGGCTTAAACTCCTGCAAAAACGCTTGGGCCTCCGCCTGCGTCTTATGCATTTTCCAATTGCCCGCAATAATAATTTTTCGCACGATTCCAATCTTTAACGATGAAGGTCACAACAAAATTTGCCAACCCCCAGTTTACGTCGTCCGGGGTCGTCACCATTGATTAATCAGCAACTAACCCCCAAACTAAGCTGGTTGAACCCAGATTAATACCGCCCTTGCTTTTAATCTAGCCTGGTTGAGAAGATAAACTGTAACTAATTGCGGCCCTGGTGGAGAAAATTATGAGCCAACAAAAACCGTTTTCGTCCCTGACCGGCTTTGCTCTGGCCGCTTTGGTGGTGGCCTTGGTTGGTACCGGCTTTGCCCTCTGGACTGGGTTTAATCTTTCCCAACGTTCCCCCACGGTCACAGTGGACCCCGATAAACCCGACATGGCCATCCCCGGACAGGCACAAATTTACTGGCTCAGTAACAATGACACGGCGATCGCCTTTGTGCCCCAAAATATTCCCCCCAACAATGATCCACCGGAAGTGCAGACGGAGCGGGCCCTGAAAACCCTCTTAGCTGCCCCCAACAGCGAAATTTCCGCCATTCCCCCCAACACCAGCCTTTTGAGCCTCACCAAAACCGCCACCGGCATCAACGTTGACCTATCGGCCCAATTTACCGCAGGGGGAGGTAGCCAAAGCATGATCGCCAGGCTGGGACAAATTGTTTACACTGCCACCAGTACAGATCCCAATCTTCCTGTCCGTTTACTGGTGGAGGGAGAACCTCTAACAGTACTAGGGGGAGAAGGGTTGATGATCTCACAGCCCATCACCCGCAAGCAATTTGAAACGGATTTTATGCCCCCTGATCGTTGACAATTATGGTCATGGTCTGCTCATCTATGGTGAGGACAGTCGGAATTGTCACGGTTTTAGCCGGTACAAGTAGCCCCATTTAACTAGATTCAGACTGGACCTTATCAGTCCGGATACCCTGTTTTTAAAAGCCGAACGCTCTGCAATGTCCTCCCCCTCCGAACTTGGTAATGCGTCCTCTGTCCCGCTGCAGTTTTTGCTGTTCATCGACGATCGCCCCAACTCCCAAGACAGTGTGCAGGAAATTGGTCAATGCCTCACTAACCTGTTGGAGGGACACAGCTATGACCTACAAATCCTCCAAATCAGTAAACATCCCCACCTAGTAGAACATTTTCGTCTGGTCGCCACCCCCTCCCTGATCAAAATACAACCAGAACCACGACAGGTTTTAGCTGGCAGTAATATCATCCAACAATTACATAAATGGTGGCCCCGGTGGCAACAGGAATTAGAAACAGACTCTGGCCAAGAAGATACGGTTCAATCCCCCAGTTGTCCTCGGGAAATTTCCTCCGTGGGTTATTCTGGGGAACTGATGAAAATGTCCGACGAACTTTTTCTGCTCAAAAAAGATAAGGAAGAGTTGCTCCAACAAATACAGTTCAAGGACCAGATTTTGGCCATGTTGGCCCACGATTTACGTAGTCCCCTCACCGCCGCCTCCATTGCCGTTGATACCTTGGAATTGTTACAACACAAACCCATTGAAGAGCAGAAACCTGCCCTCATAAGCCAACTCCTGCATCAAGCCCGCAAGCAGTTCAAAATTATGGACCGCCTAATTGAAGATATTTTGCAGGCTTCTAAAAATCTTAATTCTCAGTTTCAGGTCCAGGGTTGTCCCCTTGCCATTGCCGATCTTTGCCAGGAAATTCTGGAATTGTATCAGGTAAAATTTAGTAAAAAAAATCTCAGTATTACCTACGACATTCCCAAAGATTTACCCAATGTTTTTGCCGATGAGGAATTAATTCGCCAAGTGATTGCCAATCTTTTGGACAACGCTATTAAGTACACTCCTCCCCATGGCTCCATTACAGTGGGGGCTCTCCATCGCACTACCCAAAAAGTTCAGGTCAGCATCACCGACAACGGCCCCGGCATTCCCAATTCCAAACAAGAAACCATTTTTGAAGGACACTTTCGACTACAACGGGACGAACAAACCGATGGCTATGGTTTAGGTTTGTCTCTCTGTCGCAAAATCATTCAGGCCCACTACGGCCAAATTTGGGTGGATAGTCGCCCCAAACAGGGTAGTTCTTTTCACTTTACATTGCCCGTTTACCGTTGACTCCCGAACCAGTTTTTGGCGGAGTTTGAAGCACTCTAGTTCAAGGCTGGCATGGTGGCATGTCATGGAAATTCCATCCCTTAGTTAGCTTTAAAGTAGATCGATAACCAAGACAGAATGGCTTGCCTGAAACAAATCAGGGGCAGCAACCAGTCCCCACAGACCTGAACCAACTACTACGAAGCCATAGGAAGAATGATAGGGACATCAGACTACAGCGCCGATTTAAATTTGCTTACCGTGTATTTTGTCACTGGGAATCATTGGCCATGGAAGATTTTGCAAGGTGTTGGACTTTGCCTAAAATATTGCCATCCGTGGAACTTTGGCTGGGGAAATACAGTTCAATGATTTTAATAGTCTTGTGAGCAGCTCGAGCAAAATTTTCTGAATTACCCCAATGACAGCAGGACGAAACCAGCGCCTATCGCCCGTATTGTTGCAGAGTAGTATCGGACTGTTAATTTTGACTGCTTTGTTTCTCTTGGTGGTCAGCACCCTTTGGCTCAAAAATTTTCGTTTTGGTTCCCGTTCCTACCGGGCCACGGTACTTTTTAGCGATGCGGCGGGAATGTTGGTGGGCACCAGAGTTGACTATCGGGGGGTCCGGGTTGGTCAGGTGGTTAGCGTCACACCCCAGCCGGATGGGGTAGCGGTGGAGGTGGAAATTAGCCCCACCGATCGCCTAATTTCTAGTCGTGTGGAAATTCAGGCACGCCAATCGGGGTTAATTGGGGAAACTTCCATCAATATTGTTCCCACTACCACGGTTTTGCCCCAGGAAGTGGACTATAACCCCCTGGATAAGGACTGTAATCCTGAAGTGATTATTTGCAACGGTTCCATTTTGACGGGTCAAGATGCCCTGGATGTTAACGCTCTGATCCGGGCCATGATGCGTATTTCTGACTTTTTCAGCGAGCCCCAAATCAATGAAGCCATTCGGGCCTTGGCTACCCAAACTCCAGAAGCATTGAAGGATATTAGTCAGTTCAGCAACGAAGCGGCTACCCTGTTACGGGAAATCAACCAGGACGGAGGCGTAAAAAATATTCGTCGTACCCTTAATTCCGTTGATCGCACGGCCCAAGACCTATCAACTTTGAGCCGGGAAGCCACTGGTACTATCCGCTCCCTTAACCAAAGTGGCACCGTTGGCGAAATTAACCGTAGTTTACGTTCTGTTGGGTCAGCGGCGGAACAAATTCAGGCTTTTTTGGAAGTTAATAATCAACGCCTGGGGGCGACCCTTACCAGTCTCCAGGGCACCAGCGACCAGTTACAGATCAGTGTTAAAAATCTGGAACCCCCTTTGGTGCAACTATTAACCCAGGTCAACGACCAAGATACGGTGGGCAACCTCAATCAAGCCTTAGTAGATCTCAAGGCAGTGGCGGACAATGCCAATCAGTTGACCGTTAATCTGAATCAATTTGCCGATCGCCTCAATGATCCCCAAACAATTATTTTGTTACAGCAGTTGTTGGAATCGGCCCGGGCCGCCACCCAGAACCTGGAAAAAATCACTTCCGATGTGGACCAAATCACCGGCAACCCAGCTTTGCGGGAACAGTTAATTCGCCTCATTCAAGGACTAAGTAATTTGGTTTCCACCACAGAACATCTGACCAAACAGGTGCAATATGCCCAGCAACTAAATCAACTTTCCGATGATTTGGCCATGGTGGCCCGAGCCCAGGAATTGCAAACTCCCACAGTGATTCCCGCCGAACCCCAAAAAGCCGTTACAAAACCCTAGGAAACCTCTAAAATTAGCCAGCAAGTCTTTCCGATCGCCCAGATAGTTGGTTGCCAACTTACTGCAAATTATTTCAAATTCCATTACCTTTGCCCATGACTGCTGTGCCCCCATCCTGCCAAATCCTTGACGGTAAAGCCCTCGCCCAGAAAATGCAGGGGGAGTTGAAACAGGAAATTGCCCAACTGGTGGCCCAGGGACACCGATCGCCTGGGTTGGCGGTGTTGATGGTGGGGGACAATCCGGCCAGTGCGGTGTACGTCCGCAACAAAGAAAAGGCCTGCGAAAAATTGGGCATGGTTTCCTTTGGCAAGCATTTTCCTGCTGATACGGACCAGGAAACCTTAACGGCGGCGATCGCCAGCTTGAATGAAGACGAACGGGTGGACGGCATTTTGGTGCAATTGCCCCTGCCGGATCATCTTGATGCGGTCAAACTTTTGCACACCATTGATCCGAGCAAAGATGCGGATGGTCTCCACCCAGTCAACTTGGGTCATTTAGTGCGGGGGGAAGACGGTCTGAGGAGTTGTACCCCAGCGGGGGTGATGGCCTTGTTGGCGGAATATGACCTTGAGCTAACCGGCAAAAATGCGGTGGTGTTGGGGCGCAGTATTCTAGTGGGCAAACCCCTGGCCCTGATGTTGCTGGAAAAAAATTGCACTGTCACCATTGCCCATTCCCGTACCCAAAATCTGGCCGATATTACCCGCCAGGCAGACATTCTCGTAGCGGCGATCGGTAAGCCGGAATTTGTCACCGCTGATATGGTCAAACCAGGGGCGATCGTGGTGGATGTGGGCATTAATCGTCTGGAATTGGGCGAGGGCAAATCGAAACTAGTGGGAGATGTGGATTTTGCCGGGGTTGCTCCCATGGCCAGTTATCTCACCCCTGTACCCGGTGGCATTGGCCCCATGACGGTGACTCTTTTGTTAGCTAACACTGTGGCTAGTTATCGACAACGGTTGGGCCTTTGAGGCCGGGTCTATTGCTACACTGGGGGGCGGACTTGAAAAACCCTAACCCTTGGGATAATCGAGTTAGCGAACCATTCCACCAAACCAATAACCATGGGTGATTTTTTAGCCAACGTTTCCCGTTACCCCCGGTATCTGATCAGTTTTACCCTCGGCATATTTTTCTCCGTTTTTACCTGGCTTCAACCCCTCTTAAAAAATCGTGTCGGGGCGATCGCCCTGATGGGACTACTGGTCAGTGGATTCATTTTTCTCTATTTCACCCTACGGGCCATGTTAGGATTGACCGTGTAGAGGGAGTTTGGGTTAATCTGCCCAGGCTCAAACTTTTTTGTTGCCGAGGAGCAGGTCTATGGCCACCAGTCGTCGAGTTTCCCGGGTGTCGTCCCTAATTAAGCGGGAAGTCAGTCAAATGCTTCTCCACGAAATTAAAGATGACCGGGTGGGCACGGGCTTGGTTAGCGTTACGGAAGTGGAAGTTTCCGGTGATCTACAGCACGCTAAGATTTTTGTCAGTATTTACGGCTCCCCCGAAGCCAAAGCCTCCACCATGGCCGGATTGCACTCCGCCGCTCCCTTTGTCCGCCGAGAACTGGGGCAAAGGATGCGTTTGCGGCGCACCCCAGAAGTTTCCTTTTTAGAAGACCGCTCTTTGGAACGGGGGGACAAAATTCTCAATCTCCTGAACAATTTGCCCCCGGCGATCGCCGATGAAGACTTGGCAGGCTCGGATTCTGATCCCGCCCCGGATTAACTTTCCCCACGGGCAGATTAGCTCGGTACGGGGTGCGATCAACCACCAACGATCCCACCACACAAGTTTCTCCGGTTACATTCAACACCACCTAATCAAGTTTTAAGCAAACAGCAATGACAGAGGTATTACGGGTAGGACGGCCAGCACCGGATTTCACCGCCACGGCGATCGTCGATCAGAGTTTCCAGACCGTCAAACTGAGCACCTACCGTGGTAAGTACCTGGTGCTGTTTTTCTATCCCCTAGATTTCACTTTCGTCTGTCCCACAGAAATCATTGCCTTTAGCGATCGCCACAGCGAATTTACCGCCCTAGATGCGGAAGTTTTGGGCGTCTCCGTGGACAGCGAGTTTTCCCACCTCGCCTGGATTCAAACCGAACGGAAACTGGGGGGCATCGGCGACATCAACTATCCCCTAGTGTCGGACCTGAAAAAAGAAATTAGCCAAGCCTATAACGTCCTCGAACCCGATGCGGGCATTGCCCTGCGAGGACTATTCATCATCGACCGGGAAGGAATTCTCCAATACGCCACCGTCAACAATCTCTCCTTTGGCCGGAGTGTGGACGAAACTCTACGGGTACTAAAAGCCATTCGCCATGTGCAGTCCCACCCCAACGAAGTTTGCCCAGTGGATTGGCAGGAAGGAGACAAAACCATGATCCCCGACCCAGAAAAGGCTAAAACCTACTTTGAAGCAGTGGCGGAACCTTAAGATTTAAGGTTTCCCTAGGCCGAAAAACCCAAGGCCAGAGTGAAAAATTTTGACTGGTAGGCGGACTGGCCAGAGAGAAACTATAGACGAGCTGATAGTTTTGCTAACATCGCTAACGCTGCGAATATCCACTGATTTTCAGACCTATTTTTCTGATGATTAACCCCCCTTTCCCCCGGCTGACCCCCATGGCTCCCCTGACTAAATCCCTAACCCTGGCTATAGCTGGCATTTCCCTGGCGGTGGGCCTGGCAACTCCTGGCCATGGCGAAACCTGTGTGCCCATTCCCTTAGTGGGAGGCCAGGGTAATACGGTGACGAAAACCGTGGCTGTTCCAACTATTCCCGCAGGGCCATTGGGAATGTTGGGCATTAACATAACCCGTAATAACTGGAATACGGATTGGGCAGTGCCAGGAGGAACGGTTTTTAAAAAATTCGTGATGACGGTAACCTCCGCTGAATCCAATCCCTTTGATATTCGGATGTTTTTAAAATATAGCGATCAAACCGCTACGGAGCTTTTCAATCAACAAGGTTTTGTCTTTAAGCCCAATACCCCCTTGGAAATTGTTGGTAACGCGACTCCCGAAGACCAGCCCTATCAGGTAAATCTTTTTGTCAATGGGCTAGACTCATTGGGCAAAACCTATACGGCCACCCTAGTTGGTTGTCGTTAAGTTTGGGGGTAATTTCCCGGTTACTTAATCTGGCTAACAGTTATTAGCTAGGGGGTAAATTGAAGCCTGGCGAAGATAATCTAGGACATGGTTGAATATTGCGGTTCAGGATGTTGTTCCCGTTGCAGTTGCTCCAGGGTATCCACAAAGTCTGCAATGCCTTGAAATCGGCCATACACGGAAGCAAAACGGATATAGGCCACTTCGCTTTCCTGGCGTAAATATTGCAACACCATCTGCCCGATCGCCTCGCTGTGAATTTCGCGTTTCGGCTGTTGTTGTAAATTGGCTTCAATCTCTTCAACAATATGTTCTAGGCGCTGGAAATTAATGTCAGTTTTTTCACAGGCCCGTACCATACCCTGCAGTAGTTTGGAGCGGTCAAAGGCCTGCCGTTCCCCATCCTGTTTAATGACCGTGACAGGTAACAACTCCAGCCGTTCGTAGGTGGTGAAACGGTGTTTACATTCCAAACATTCCCGCCTTCGCCTAATACTTTGGCCACCTTCGCTGGAACGGGATTCGAGGACGCGACTATTGTGATGCTGACAGTGAGGACATTGCATAATGGCGACAAAAAATGAGCTTAGCCCAACCTAACGCATACAAGAATGTTGCGTCAAAGTCAAGCCAGCCCACGGTTAAGACAGAGGTAAAAACTGGGGTTTCTAAGGGAGTATCCCGGCAAGAAACACCTGGGGGAGAGACCCTTTAATAAGGCTATTTTTCGATGCGGGGGGGTTCCCGGAAGGCGATCGCAAAGAAAAGGACCGCAAGGGCCATGGTCAGCACCAGAATGTAAGCAACACTTTCCATAATCTAAAAAATTCCTAAAAATTTATCCTTACACACTAATCTATACATTCCCCTGTCCCCTGACAACTAGACCAACTTAACCGGGAACCAAACACTGCGGTGGGGGCACTGCTTCTTTGCTAGTATGAGTTAACGATTAACAATTGATTAAGGAGTTTAGTCCCGTTCCCCATTGCCTTCCCTGTCTGGCGGGAATCCACCAATTCCCATAGTCTAGGATTTAGTTTTCGTCTCCGTTTTTCTCTACCCTGATCCAGGAAGATTGCCGCCATGTTTCCCTCCTCCAGTGAGTTGACTGAGTTGACCGATAGTCAGCCTTTGTCTGGCCACCATGCCGATAAACCAGAAGAAGCCTGTGGGGTGTTTGGCATCTATGCACCCGAAGAAGCGGTGGCCAAATTGACCTATTTTGGACTTTATGCCCTGCAACATCGGGGGCAGGAGTCGGCGGGTATTGCCACTTTTGCTGGAAAAACGGTTCATTGTCACAAGGATATGGGGCTAGTGTCCCAGGTTTTTCAAGAATCCAAACTCAATGAGATGGTGGGCAGTCTGGCTGTGGGCCACACCCGTTATTCCACTACGGGCTCCAGCCATCGGGTCAATGCTCAACCGGCGGTGCTCCCCACCCGTTTGGGACCCCTGGCCCTGGCCCACAATGGCAATTTGGTTAACACTAATCAGTTGCGGGAAGCTCTGGCGGAAAGGGGCTGTGAAGATTTTGTCACCACCACTGATTCGGAAATGATTGCAGTGGCGATCGCCAACGAGGTGGATAGGGGCAAAGACTGGGTGGAAGGCACCATTGCAGCTCTGACCCTTTGCACTGGAGCCTATAGCTTAGTGGTCGGCACGCCGGAGGGAATTATTGGAGTCAGGGATCCCCATGGCATTCGTCCCCTAGTAATCGGCATTTTAGAGGAAGAAATTCCCCGCTATGTATTGGCATCGGAGACCTGTGCCCTGGATATCATTGGTGCCACCTATATCCGCACAGTGGAAGCTGGGGAGTTGGTGTATATCACCGAATCGGGCTTAGTTTCCCATCGATTGGCCGAAAGCGCCGAGCGCAAACTCTGTGTGTTCGAGATGATTTATTTTTCTCGCCCGGATAGCGTGGTTAATGATGAAAGTCTCTATACCTACCGCATGCGCATTGGCAAACGGTTGGCTAAGGAATCCGCCATTGATGCTGATCTGGTAATGGGAGTGCCTGATTCTGGTATTCCAGCGGCGATCGGTTTTTCCCAAGCTTCCGGTATTCCCTATGCCGAGGGGTTAATCAAAAATCGTTACGTGGGGCGTACCTTTATTCAACCCACCCAACATATGCGGGAGCACGGCATCCGCATGAAACTCAATCCCCTCAAAGACGTATTGGCCGGCAAACGGGTCATTATTGTCGATGACTCCATTGTGCGGGGCACCACTAGTCGCAAAATCGTCCGAGCTTTACGGGAAGCCGGGGCCACGGAAGTACATATGCGGATTTCTTCCCCGCCAGTGACCCATCCTTGTTTTTATGGCATTGATACCGATAATCAAGATCAATTGATTGCGGCTCGACTAACGGTAGCGGAAATTGCCGAACAAATCGAGGTGGACTCCCTCGCTTACCTATCCCAGGAAGGCATGCTGTTATGCACTGGGGAAGATGTCTCCCATTTTTGTTCCGCCTGCTTCAACGGAAAGTACCCCATCACCGTACCGGATGTCGTCAAGCGATCAAAACTAATGCTGGAGAATATTACGGCTTGAAAAATTAGTCTAAATTCTAAATAGGTCATCGGTGATTTTTTGGCTGGGATGGCTGGTCAGGACTGCGGTTAGCCAAAAACCAGGTTCTCCAGGCGGTGGAACTGCGGACAACAATCCACAACAGCAAGATCGCAATTAAGCCACCATTTTGGGGAGCTTTGAAAGCAAATAGCACCAGTGCCACGGAGAATAAATCCTCTAAAATCGTTACCCAAAAAGGCAGACCCCGCAGACGAAAAAACCAGCCGATCGCCACTAGCCTTATAACCAAAGCAAAGAGGGAACCGATTGCTCCCACCACCCAAAGGGGAGGAAAACGGAAATCCATTTCCAGTTCCGAGGTCAGCAGCTTGGCCACGGTAATGGCCATCATTCCCCCCACCAAGGGTGTGAAAAATAATTGCACGATTTGCAGCACCCTCTGGCCGAGCAATTTCTTTGAGCCAAACAATTCAAACAAGGACCAACTGGTTAAAACTGCCACCACCACCTGGGGATTAACCCTCCAGAGTAGAGGCACTTCTGACCAGAGCTCACCCTGAATCAGACCAACGATTAACAGCGGTAGGGCAATGCGCATCCCCGCCGCCGCCGCCGCCGACAAAATTGCAAGGATTCCAAGGAGGGTGCTCATTAAAGTTCAAACCGGGAGGGCAAAACCGACCATATCAGGGATAATGTTAAGAAAAGTTGCAGATTAAATGGGAAGGAGTTACCTCATGGGCGTTGCTGTTCAAGTCAAACAACTCCGAAAAAACTACGGTGCGATCCCTGCGGTAAAGGACATTTCCTTTGCGGTGCCCAGGGGAGAGATATTTGGTTTACTTGGTCCCAATGGTGCCGGTAAGACCACCACGATCCGTTGTCTATGTACCCTCGCCAAGCCGGACGGAGGGGAACTATGGATTGATGGCGTAAACGTATTAAGCGATCCCCGCCAGGCCCGCCGCCGTTTAGGTTATGTGGCCCAGGAAGTTGCCATAGATAAAATCTTAACAGGTCGAGAATTGTTGCAACTACAAGCCTCCCTCTACCATCTTGATGCTAATGGCACCCAAAAACGCATCGACCAACTGCTAGATATTTTAGGTTTAACGGCCTATGCAGATCAGAAAACTGGCACTTATTCCGGCGGACTACGAAAACGTTTGGACTTGGCAGCAGGTTTACTGCATCAACCGGCCGTGTTGGTGTTGGATGAACCTTCGGTAGGCCTAGACATTGAAAGTCGCTTTATTCTCTGGGAATTTTTGCGGCAATTGCGAGATGCGGGCACCACCGTGGTGATCACAAGCCATTACCTAGAGGAAATTGACGCCCTAGCCGATCGCCTAGCCATCATTGACCAAGGCACAGTG
>NZ_JADEWJ010000255.1:0-5857 GCF_015207725.1 Synechocystis sp. LEGE 06083 | reverse complement strand
TACCTGCATTGGAGAACTATTCATAGAGTTTTGGTTTTTTGGTAGTCTTGTTTTTTGTATTATTTCCTGGATATACAAGAATCTTTGGATTTTGGCTACGGTTTATAAAAATCATCTTGCCCAAGTATTCTATTGCTTGCTGTTGCCATTTTCCATCATAGCGGTTGGTTCTCAAACTTCAAATTTATTTTCTCAGATACTCTACTACGCCGCAGTTATATTTCCCGTTTTTTTGTATACAAAAACAAGCTTGCGAACCCCTCAGCAACAGTTCGTTCGATACTAGCTTTAATCCACAAATGTGTATTATTCTATAAATAGACCTTCCCAATTACGATAATTTTTGGTACCTACAAAATTACTTTCAAAAATGTATGGTGTAATTAAATTAGGTATCACTAACGGTATACTGTTAAAAGTTTGTTAGTACTTATGTCCGTTATGTCCGACAATTGTGGTTGCTTTGAAGATTTAATCATCGAAGGAGTGAATGGCTTTGGCTTTGACCCTGAAAATCAGGTCCAACTGACCAATCTCATGCTAAAAATGAATTCGGGAGAAGTTGATTTGGAAATGATGGGCCAAGCCGCCCTAAACCATACCCAAAAATATTCCCCCGATTATTTTGCCCAGGGCCTCCAACAGGCTGTGGAGTTTGCCATCAATAAAAAAACAGGTCAGCAAACTTAGAGCAGTAAGTAACCCATGGGATATACTTTTTGTATATCCATTAATTAGATAATGTACCATGTCCAGCATTCAGACCAATGTTTTTAGGAATAATAAGACTCAGGCTGTTCGTCTGCCCAAAATGGTCGAGTTGCCAGAAAACGTAAAAAAAATAACCATTGTTGCGGTGGGTAACACTCGCATCATTACACCAGTTGGGGAATCGTGGGATGATTGGTTTGATAATTGCCATGTATCATCAGATTTTATGAATTGCCGTGAACAGCCCAAAGATCAAAGCCGCGAATCTTTTTAGGGTATTTTCATGTTGAAATATATGCTTGATACCAATATTGTTATTTATACTATGAAAAATAAGCCTCCCCAGGTACGAACCTTGTTCAAGAAACATGATGGACAGATGTGTATCTCCAGCGTGACCCTGGGCGAACTTGTTTTTGGTGCAGAACGCTCTGCTATGCCGGAAAAAAACCTATCAGCAATCGAAAACCTAATCGCTCGTATGGAGGTCGAGTTTTTTGATATTAAGGGGGCTACCCATTTTGGTCAGATAAAAGCAGAATTGGCTCAGCGTGGAACCCCTATCGGCCCCTACGACACGATGATTGCTGGCCATGCCCGTTCCCTGGGGTTAATTTTAGTCACCAATAATCTTAAAGAATTTGAACGCATTAAAGGATTAAGATTAGAAAATTGGGCAAATTAAGTCATCAAAATAGAATAACTCCAGACTACAAAAGAATATTAAATGTCATTCTGGCGATCGCCTCTGCTAAACAGTGAATTAACTGGACAGCCCCAACTAGCATTGCTAAAAATGAAAATTTTGACCGTCATCCCCGCCATTGGTAACGTTTATGGTGGCCCATCCAAAAGTGTGATTGAATTGGCCGAAGCTATCACTCAACAAGGGATTAATGTAGATTTAGTCACCACCAATGCCAATGGCGATCAAACCCTCGATGTTCCCCTCTACACCTGGAATCAAAACAATAACGTCCGCATTCAGTATTTTTCCTATCTGGGTTGGCAAGACTATAAATGGAGCTTTGCCCTAGGAAAATGGCTCTTTCAACATGTTAAAGAGTATGACTTAGTTCACACTAATGCGGTTTTCTCCCTCAACAACTTACCAGCCTATTGGGCTTGCCAGTGCCATCAAATTCCCTACATTGTCACTCCCCGTGGCATGCTCGAACCCTGGGCCCTAGCCTACAAAGCCCAAAAAAAATTAGCTTACTTCAAGCTTTTGGAACGTCCCGCTTTGCAAAAGGCCAGTGCAATTCAGGTGCTTGCCAAGAGCGAAGCCGAAAGGATTCAACCTCTTCAGCTAAACTCTCCCCTGGTAACTGTGCCCAACGGCATTCATTGCCACCACTTTGCCCCCCCTGCCAGTGCAGAACCATTCCGGAAACAGTTCCCCCACCTACGGGACAAGCAGTTAATTCTCTTTTTGGGACGCATAGATCCGAAAAAAGGATTGGATTTACTCGCCCCAGCCTTTGCCCAAGTCCATCAACAGTTTCCCAATAGCCATCTGATCATTGCTGGTCCAGACAACATCGGCTATCTACCCACAGCCCAAAAACTATTTCAAGACGTGGGGGGCCAAGATGCTGTGACCTTTACTGGGATACTCAATGGTGACTTGAAGTATTCCGCCCTAGCGGCCGCCAGCGTTTATGTTGCCCCCTCCTACTCTGAAGGCTTTAGCATATCTATCCTAGAAGGCTTGGCTAGCGGTTTACCCTGTGTGTTCACCGACGCCTGTAATTTTCCGGAAGCTTCTGACGTAGCAAAAATCGTCCCCGTTGACTTCCAACAAATCGCCCAAGCCCTGCATTGGTGTTTCGCTAATCCAGAGGAAGCCAAAGCAATGGGGCAGCAAGCCCGTGAATTCATCTTTGAGCACTATACCTGGGATAAAATCGCCGCTAATTTAGTCCAGATATACGACGCCATTATCCATAACCAACCCTTGCCTCATCTCCATGCTTGAGTCAATCACCCCACTTATTCTCACCTATAACGAATCCCCAAATATAGAACGTACCCTGCAAAAACTCCAGTGGGCAAGGCGCATTGTGGTCATTGATAGCTTCAGCACCGATGCCACCCTTGATATTCTGAAACGTTATTCCCAAGTGGAAGTCATCCAGCGAAAGTTTGACACCCACGCTAAGCAATGGAACTTTGGTTTGGAACAGATTCAATCCGAATGGGTGCTTTCCCTTGATGCCGATTATGTCCTCACCGATGCTCTCATTAATGAGCTAAAAACCTTGTCTCCTTCCCCGGAAATTGATGGTTATTTTATTCCCTTCAAATACTGCGTTTTTGGGAAGCCACTCCGCGGAACCATTCTTCCCCCCCGTCAAGCTCTATTCCGTAAAGCGCGATCACATTACATTGACGATGGTCATACCCAACTTTTAGTTGTCAAAGGGCACTCTGAGTTTTTGTCAAAACCTATTGATCACGATGATCGCAAATCCCTCAGCCGCTGGCTTTGGGCCCAGGATCGCTACATGACGCTCGAAGTCAAAAAGCTTCAGAAAACTCCCTTATCAAAATTAAGCTGGGGAGACAAAATTCGCCAGCAAAAAATATTAGCTCCCTTCATTATTTTTATTTACTGCCTAATTATCAAAGGAGGCATTCTCGACGGTTGGCGGGGTTGGTACTACGCATTTCAGCGTGTTTTTGCAGAAATCCTACTGAGCCTACGCCTCATGGAAGCTGAGCTACTAGAAACTTCTGGAACAAATCAGCCCTAACGGACTTTCTCAGTTTCCTTCAGAAATACAGCGAGTAAACGGCGATCACCTGAAAGTACTTAAATTTATACGATTTAAGTAGTAGGACACGGGTTACCCTCGACTCTATTACCGTTGACCTAATTTGGATATTGTTCACCATGACTAGTTACGAATACCAATGGCAGAGTGCGAAACCATCCCATTCCCATAGCTTCTATGCCCCGGCTCTGCTCTCCCTTTTACCCAACGCTACCAACCAAAACGGCGATCCTCTGAAAGTGCTCGATCTTGGTTGTGGCAACGGTAGCCTAACCAATGTCATTGCCCAACAGGGCTTTGATGTGACTGGCATAGAAGAATCCACTTCCGGCGTAGCCCAGGCCACTAAGACTTTTCCTGACTGCCAGTTCCGACAGCACAGTTTGTACTCACCCCCCCCCTGTAGAATTTCTAAACTATTTTGACATTGTGGTTTCTAGCGATGTCATCGAGCATCTTTTCTATTTAAATGCCATGGACAAGCATCACACCGTTCTCTGGGATGGGGGCCACATCAAATTCTTCTCCGTCAAGACCCTGTCCCAGCTATTACAGGAAGAAGGATTTACCGATCTGAAATTCAAGTTTGCCGGACGTTTACCCTATCTGTGGAAAGGAATGTTAGCATCAGCTCGATTGAATTAAGATTTCAGTAAGATCGACGGAAAAAGAATATGGCAATAATCGATTATGAAACCGACTTTTATGCCTGGGCCAGCCAGCAAGCGGAACTGCTGAGACAGAGGCAGACCAATAACTTGGATTGGGCTAATCTGGCAGAAGAAATTGAAACTATCGGTCGTTCAGAAAAACGCCAACTTGCCAGCCATCTAGAAGTACTGATTATGCATCTGCTCAAGTGGCAATATCAACCCAATCTGAGATCTCGCAGTTGGCAGTTGACCATTAAAGAACAACGACTACGGCTAGCCAAATTACTGCAGGAAAATCCCAGTCTCAAACATAGCCTAACAGAAGCAGTCCTATCCGTTTATCCCCTCTCAGTAATCAGTGCCGAAAGGGAAACGGGCCTGTCTAATTACCCCGAGCATTGTCCCTATACTCCAGAAGAATTACTCAACAACCAATTTTTGCCCGACTGAACAGGGTTGTTTGACCCAGATTGGCGATCGCTTTTGGAGGTTAAGTTTAAAGTTTCTGGCAAGCGTTAATGTTTTATTAATCTAGGCATTATTTGCCTCTGCACTATGTCGTAACCATTGACCTAGAATAGAAAGTGAAAATTCGTGGAAGATATGTCATGCCAACAGTCCCATCCTCACTCTACGAACAAGATTTTTATAGCTGGTCATTGCACCAAGCCCAGCTCCTACGGGAGAAAAAATTTAATCAGGTTGATTGGGAAAATGTGATCGAGGAAATTGAAGATTTGGGCCGCAGTGAATATCGTGCTTTTGTGTCGGCGATCGAGCAATTAACCTTGCATCTGCTCAAGTGGCAATTTCAGCCTAATCGTCGCTCTGCTAGTTGGAAACACTCCATTGATAAACAACGAATTCAGTTGGAGCGATTATTAGAAGATAATCCTGGCTTGAAACATCGACTGGATGACATGATTGCCAAAGGTTATAAATATGGTCGCAAAGGGGCAATTCAGGAGACAAATTTACCCAAGCCGATTTTTCCAGAGACTTGTCCTTATCACTGGAATCAATTATTAGATGATCAATTTTATCCTGGCTAAAAATACATTTTTTCGCCCTTTATCGAAATGCTGTTCCGGCCCTCCTAAGGTTTTATGGCAAGCTCAACACCACCCCAATCCCCCTCACCATCCTCGGCTGGAGCTTCGGCATTCGCGTTGGGCACAACGGCTCTCCTGGTTAATCTCAGCCTTGAGTGGCACGCTGGAAATCGAAGCCGAAACCGAGAGATTGAAGCACGAAACCGAGCAGATCAGGAAAGAGACAGAGCAAATCAAGAAAGACAACGAGCGACTAGCCGTGCTCGAAGCCAAAATCGATACCTTATTTTGCAAACACGGCATCAACTTGCCCCCAGCCCAGACACCAGAACAGCCCTAGCTGATTTCCTCAGTTTTTTGCAGGAGTATGGCGAATAAATAGGATACCTTGATAATCTTTAATGAAATTTACCCAGTATTTTCTGGCCACCAGACAAAGACCAGATCGGTTGATTATTCACTTGGAATGGATAGAATACGCTGTGAACAATCCCCTAAAGGAAGAAATTCAAACAGACGGTAGAATTAAATTATGGGCGTCCATTCCCGAAATGGAAGGTAGACATCTCCGTGTAATTTTATTGTCAGATCGAGAAACTGTCCATAATGCTTTTTTTGACCGTTCCTTCAAACCATGAAGATCACGTACTTTGCTGATACAGAC
>NZ_JADEWJ010000254.1:0-5862 GCF_015207725.1 Synechocystis sp. LEGE 06083 | reverse complement strand
ACTTTGACCACTCCCCCTCGGTGGCCAAGACCACCACTTCATCGTGGTAGTTAATGGTGGCGAGGGAATCAGAATCCCGATCCGGCTCGGTACGCACATTTAAGCCCCCATTCCAAATGACCTTAGCTTTATAAGCCCCAGGGGGAAACTCTTCTGTGGGGGAAGGGGAAGGACTCGGTTGCGGTGATGCTTGGGGCGATCCTGTCCCCGTGGGGGAGGGCTTGTCATCTTTGGGCTGACTTTGTTCTTCAGGAAATAAGGGCTTTTCTGGATTAGCCGCAAAACGGTTGAAAATCAAATAGCCCGCCAGGGAAATCCCCCCCACAAACAGGGTCACCCCCAGGATAAAGCCGATAAAAAACTGTAACAGCCCGGACAAACCTTTCATACTGGTCAACGAATTTGCACAATAATGCTGGGTTATTTTAGCGAATAGACAATCTTCACCAAGGGAACCTCTGCCTTCGTATCGATGGATTTGGCCCAGATTAGGTTCCGTTCCCCATTGCTCAATCCGCGTAACTATAGGGATCCGCAGGAGTTGGCACCACTTCCACCGACTGGGCTTCCACCACTACCTGGCGCTTTTCTCCCCCTTGCCTACCTTGGTCTGGTGAACTGGGTAAGGTTGCGGCTACCATTTGCCCTTGGATGGTTAACCAAGTATCGGGGGGATACTGGCTACGGGAACCTTCTAAACGGACAGTCAAAGCCACAGGATAAGCATCCACCGCACAGCAGGTCAGAATAAAGCGGCTGATGAGGAGATAATTATCTGGCAAATAGTCGGGGTGAACGACAAAGCCCGTTACATTAACCTTTTGACCAGCATAAACGTCCGGCTCTGGATAGGCGCTGATGGTGCGGACCCAATCCACCAGGGTGCGGTCTTCCGGCTTGATCTGGGAGGCAAAGCTGGATATCTGGGTTTGGGTGGGTGGCAAAGTGGTACTAATACCCCGTTGGATGGCCAATTGGCTGCTGAAGACAGAGGGAGTGATAAAAAGCCCCATCACGGCTGTAACCAACAACAGAGCGGTGCCCATGCCCAGGGGTAAAACCGCTACGTGGGTGACACTATCTTGGTTGCCATTACCACTGCGACGGGCCCTTTTTAACCAACGTCTTCCGGTTTGGAACAACCTTAGTCCGCCCAAAAACAGCAGGACAAAGCCCGTTACTGTCACCAGTCCAAAGTAGTTGGGGTGAATTAATAGCCTCAGTTCCCCAGAGACAGAGTACTTGAGCATCAACACCCCCCAGGCAAGAATGCCCAGACCGTCCAACTGGTCTAGGACAGACCGGAGGGGGGCAAACTTCTGGGTTAGGGATTTTACTGCTTTAACAGGAGCGGTCATGGCCATAGTGCGAGGAAAGGAACTGGCCCTAGATTACCGTGCCATCGGCGATCGTCACATTTTTGATCACCACCACAATGCCGTTGCGGATGTAAAAGCCCAACTCTTCCCGGTTAGCTTCTTGGACATTTTCTTTGTTGACAATCATGACGTTTTTGCCGATGCGGGCATTTTTGTCGATAATCGCCCGTCGAATGGTGGTGTTGGGACCAATGCCGGCGGGACATTTGCCGTTACTTTCCAAAGATTCCCGTTCCGGGGAAGATTCATAAAAGTCATTGCCCATTAAGAGGGTATCTTCAATGGTGCAACCGGACTCAATGCGGCTACGGATGCCTAAAACGGAGTGGTGAATGCGGCAATCTTTGACAATACAGCCTTCCCCAATCATGGATTCCGTCACGGTGGCGTTCAGCATTTTGGTGGGCGGCAAATAGCGGCCCCTGGTGTAGATGGGGGCATCTTCGTTGTAGAAGCTGAAGTCGGGATGGGGCTGTTTCGTGAGGGCTAGGTTAGCTTCGTAAAAAGCTTCAATGGTACCGATATCTTCCCAGTAATCATCAAACAAATAGGCTTGGAGATTATAGTCCTTGGCGGAATCGGGAATGATTTCTTTGCCAAAGTCAGTGGCGCTTTCGTATTTCTCCAGTAGGTTGTGCAGGACTTCTTTTTTGAAGACGTAAATGCCCATGGAGGCAATGTAGGGATTGAGCTTAGCCTTTTCTGGGCTCAGACCGAGGAGGGTGGTGTCCACCTGCATTTGGCGCAGGGCATCTCCTTTGGGTTTTTCGGAAAAATCGACTACCCTGCCTTGGGCGTCTATTTTCATCAGTCCTAATTCGGGGGCTTTCTTGTCATCTACGGGGACAACGGAAAGGGTGATGTCGGCGTTAGTTTCCCGGTGGCGTCGAACAAATTGGGCATAGTCCATGCGATAAAGATGATCGCCGGAGAGAATGAGATACTCATCCACGTCCCATTCCCCCAGCAACCAAAGATATTGACGCACCGCATCAGCCGTACCTTGGAACCATTCGGGACTGTCCTTGGTTTGTTGGGCGGCTAGCACCTCCACAAAGCCTTCCTGGAAACCGGCAAAATTGTATGCCCTAGTCAAATGGCGGTTTAGGGAGGCGGAATTAAACTGGGTGAGGACGTAAATTTTAACGATTTCTGAGTTGATGCAATTACTGACGGGGATATCAATGAGGCGATACTTTCCGGCCAAGGGGACTGCGGGTTTGGCTCTGAGTTTGGTTAAAGGATAGAGGCGGGTCCCGGCCCCACCGCCCAGGATAATCGCTAAGACACGTTTCACAAGCAGACCTCTCGATTGCCAACAACACACTTCGAAGTCAAGTGTAGAACCGACGGGGACATCTGGAAAGGGAATCTGGACGGAAATTCCGGCTAGCCAGCGGGTTTTAATGCCCCAGGTAGCAATGGCGATCGCCGTTGGGATTCGTGGCCAAGTTGGGGGATTACTTTTGGGGTACGGATAACCGAAACGGCAAAGATCGGAAACTGCCGCTGAGTAAACTGTCCCTGGCTTCGTATGATGATGGGGTTACCCCCATTGCGGGGGAACTAGGCAAATCTGGGGAGCTGATCGGGTTCCTGGCAGTTTTGCCAGTCTACTAAATTTCCTAAACATCCTAAACATTAAATCTAAAGACCTATGGCAGTACTCGAAAAAGGCAATATCACGATCCACACCGAGAATATTTTCCCGATTATTAAAAAGTCTCTCTACACCGACCATGAAATCTTTTTGCGGGAACTGATTTCTAATGCCGTTGATGCCATCAGCAAACGGAAAATGGCCGCCTTTGCCAGCGACGGGGCCCAGGAAGTGCCGGATCCCCAAATCACCTTGGTGGTAGACAAAGCCAATAAGACCCTTTCCATTACCGATAACGGCATTGGCATGACCGTCGATGAGGTGAAAAAATATATTAACCAAGTGGCCTTTTCCAGTGCGGAGGAGTTCATCGAAAAGTTCCAAAAGTCCGCCAATGATCTGATCGGTCACTTTGGTTTGGGCTTTTACTCCGCTTTCATGGTGTCTCAAAAAGTGGAAATCGATACCCTTTCCTATCAAGAAGGGGCCCAGGCGGTGCATTGGAGTTGCGATGGTTCACCGGAGTTTGAACTAACCGATTCCGATCGCCAACAGGTGGGGACCACAGTTACCCTAACCCTATTGGATGATGAACAGGAGTATTTAGAAGCCGGTCGCATCCGCCAACTGGTAAAAACCTACTCTGACTTTATGGCGGTGCCCATCCGCTTTGAAGGGGAAACGTTAAATAAGCAACGGGCCATTTGGAAGGAATCCCCCCAGAATCTAACCAAGGAAGATTACCTGGAGTTTTACCGCTACCTGTACCCTTTCCAGGAAGATCCGCTGCTGTGGGTACACCTCAACACCGATTACCCTTTTTTGCTCAATGGCATCCTCTATTTTCCCAAATTACGTCCCGATGTGGATGTGTCCAAGGGGCAAATTAAACTCTTCTGCAACCAGGTTTTTGTCAGTGACCATTGCGAAGAAGTCATTCCTGAATTTTTGATGCCGCTCCGGGGGGTAATTGACAGTCCCGATATTCCCCTCAACGTTTCCCGCAGTGCCCTCACCAACCATCGCACCGTGCGCCGCATTGCCGACTACATTGCCAAAAAAGTAGGCGATCGCCTCAAATCTTTGTATGACGAAAATCCCGAAGAATATTTGAAATGTTGGGAAGACATTGGCACCTTTGTCAAATTTGGCTCCCTGCGGGAAGATAAGTTCAAACAACAGGTGGAAGACCTGTTACTCTACCGCACCACCTACAAAGCCGAAGTTACCGAGCCTAAAGTGGAAGTTTTAACAGAAGATGGTGATGCCTGGTCCGATGCCCAACAGGATGATGGCGTTAATCCCTACGAAAAAGAGGGCTACACCAGCTTAAAGCGTTACTTGGCCAGGAATAAGGAACGCCACGAAAATCGGGTTTTCTACTGCACCGATCAGAGTACCCAAGCGACCTATGTGGAACTGTATAAAAATCAGGGCATTGAAGTCCTATTTATGGATTCCTTCATTGACACCAATTACTTCATTCCCTTCCTGGAAAAAGAGTACAGTGACGTCAAATTTTCCCGGGTCGATTCAGAACTGGATCAAAGTCTGATTGAAGAGGACAAGGCCAGCGACATTGTCGATCCGGCCACCAACAAATCCCGCAGTGAGCAAATTAAGGAAATTTTTGAAAAGGCCCTCAACAATCCCAACATCAACATCAAAACCCAATCCCTCAAATCCGACGATCCCCAATCTACGCCCCCTGCTATGGTGTTATTGCCGGAAGCAATGCGCCGCCTCCAGGAAATGACCGCCATGATGCAACAGCAAGCCATGGCCTTCCCGGAGCAACATGTGCTGGCTATCAACA
Source organism: Synechocystis sp. LEGE 06083 (assembly GCF_015207725.1). Taxonomy (NCBI): domain Bacteria; kingdom Bacillati; phylum Cyanobacteriota; class Cyanophyceae; order Synechococcales; family Merismopediaceae; genus Synechocystis; species Synechocystis sp. LEGE 06083. The sequence goes on along the minus strand of NZ_JADEWJ010000254.1, from coordinate 1,067 downwards.
CCAATCATCCTCTGATTCAAAACATTCTTTCCCTCAGCCAAGGCAGTATTGTCACCGGCAGTGGAGAATCTCCTTCAGCGGAGTTGGCCAAGTCCCTTTGTCAACACGTTTATGACCTGGCATTAATGGCCCAAAAAGGTTTTGATGCGGAGGGCATGAAGGGTTTCATTGAACGCTCTAATGCGGTGTTAACCCGTCTGACTAAACAGTAAATTGTCCATCAATTGCAAGACATCCAAGCAATAGTTGTCTTGTAGTGATAGTTCTTTGATCTACAAATATTCGTCCCCTAAAGATACTGTGGCTCTTGGGGGACTTTTTATTTGTAGTAGCTGAAGAAATTCAATAATTTTTTAATCAGCTAACCATCGCAAATAATTCCTCAAAGGACTGTACGGGAATATCCGGTTTACTAATAATTTCAACAATTTTATTTTTAGCGCTGGGGCTAAAGAGAGATTCCACACAAACCTCTGCTACTTTTTGTCGGGGAATACTACCATCAAATAATGTATCCGCCCCGGCCATAACAATGGCATTGTCGTTGTCCTCATTTTTGAGTCCTCCTGGCCGCACAATGGTGTAGGGCACGCCGCTCTGACGGAGATAATTTTCGCCCCACTGTTTCCACACCAAAATTAGACCGAACAAGTTGAGGGGATGGAAGAGATTGGATACACAGAGGGAAGAGACCAGCACCAATTGTTCAATCTCACTGGCCTTGGCCACATCCACTAGGTTGCGGGTACCCAAATAATCCACTTTAAATGGCCCGGTCAAATCCACACTCGGCCTGGCTCCGGCCGCACTAATCACCGCAGTGCAATCGGCGATCGCCGCTTTGATAGTTTCCGGTTCCAACAAATCCCCCACCATAATTTCCGTCCCTGGGGGCAATACCGCCTTAGCACTGTCATAGTTTCGCACCAAAGCCCGCACTGCAATTTGGCGATCGACTAGGGTGTGGACAACCCGTTTGCCCGTTTCTCCGGTGGCACCGACAACTAAAACTTTCATAGGTAAATTTGATGGATTCTGGAGTAATGTAATCGCCCTCAACCTAGGGC
>NZ_JADEWJ010000253.1:0-5890 GCF_015207725.1 Synechocystis sp. LEGE 06083 | reverse complement strand
AGTTTAACTTTTCCTTGGAGAAGAAACGGATCCTCAATGACAGTAAGGTGGTGAAAACTGAAGATAACGTTAAGCAACATTCCCACACCCACCAACGCTTGTAAGCAGAAAGTCATAGGGAGACAATGGCAAATTTTAAAGAGGCTTTTTAAAGCCCTCAGTTTCCATAAGTTTGGGGAGAAACTAGGAAAAATTACCCCAGAATTGCGGTCGCTTTAGTGGGTGAGTTTGGCAAGCAAACCAGGTCTTAGGAAACGACGGATTGTTGTCTTTTTCTGGCTCGGTGTTGGGTAAACCAACTTTGTAATTGTTCACGGCATTGCTCCTGACACACTCCCCCTAGACGTTGCAGACGGTGATTAGAGGCGGCGCTGGCGGCTAAGTCGAACACACTGTCGATGGTGCCGGTTTTGGGGTCGGGGGTGCCATAAACTAATAACCCTAAACGGGCTTGGATAATGGCGCCGGTACACATGGGGCAGGGTTCCAACGTGACATAAAGGGCACACTCATTCAATCGCCAATGGCCCAGCCGATGGCAAGCAGTTTGGATAGCCAGCATTTCCGCGTGGGCGGTGGGATTTTGATCCCGTTGTTTACGATTTTGGGTGGTGGCTAAAACTTGCCCCATGGAGTTGACCACCACTGCCCCCACAGGAATTTCCCCCTCGTTGCCCGCTTCTTCCGCCAAGGCGATCGCCATTTGCATCCAATCTTCATGGGTGGGCAGGGGTTGAGGCAATTGATCCATTGGTTATGTTTGAGTTATTTTTTTGTGGGATTAATCAATGAAATTAATCAACTTTAATGCTTGATTGATAATAGCATCGCGGTCTACTTTTTCTGCTAAATTAACGGCATCATAAATTCCACCAAAAGCCTCCAGGGAGGCGTTATCTAAAGCTCGATCATAGGCTTCAACTAAAATTTCTTGTAAATCTGGTTGGCTGACATAATAGCCCCCGCTTTTCTTCGTTTATTAATGCGTTCGATAGCGTTAATGGCATTGCGAATGGAAACTTCCCAGAAGTTAGTACTTCTTGCCTCCGCCTGTTGCTTAATCAAATGAACCAGTAAAACAATGCAATAACTATAAATTTTATTAATTTTATCTTCTTTGCTCATGGTTTCTAATTCATCGATTAAAGCCAGAGCGGCCGTGGTTTCCCCAGATTGCACTAATAGTCTTAATTCTAATAATTCTTCCATGGTCTCAACCTAAGTAATGACACCCATCTGTTCAATTTTACGGCGGGCTTCCACTGATTGGTGAAAATCCACACAGGGGCGGGGATAATCTACTCCCAATTGCACTCCCCATTGTTTTTGTTCTGTGGCAGATAATAACCATGGTTGGTGGATTTTTTCACCGGGTAAATTATTCAATTCCGGCAACCAATGGCGTAAATAATCCCCTTGGGGATCGTATTGTTGACTTTGTTTGGGAATATTAAAGTAACGGAAATCCCTAGCGTCATTACCTATACCAGCAGTGTAATTCCAATTGCCCCAATTACTACAAACATCATAATCAATTAGGCAAGATTCAAACCATTCTGCTCCCCATCGCCAATCAATGCCCAAATTTTTGCAGAGAAAACTAGCGACATTTTGCCGCCCCCGATTGGACATAAAGCCAGTGAGATTTAATTCCTGCATATTGGCATCAATTAGAGGGTAACCAGTCTGCCCCGATCGCCAGATTTCAAAACGGACTTGATCCTGCTGCCAGGGCAATTTTTTGTTCAGTAATCCCCCTCGATCAAATAACCTGTTGCCATATTTTTGGGCCACAAAACGGAAAAAATCCCGCCACATTAGCTCGAAAATTAACCAATAAGTAGAATCATTACTAATTCGTTCTTGCTCGTAACGCTTCACTTCTTGGTAAATGAACCGGGGGGAAAGGCAGCCCAATGCTAACCAAGGGGAAAACTTGCTGGAATAATCCGCTCCCACCATGCCATTGCGGGTTTCTTTATAGTTTTTTAGGCGATCGCCATCCCAAAAGTAACTTTGTAACCTCGCCAAGCCTGCTGTTTCTCCTCCTTGGAAAGCTAAAACAGAGCGGGAATCCATGGTAGCGGCGGGGAAAAATTCTGACGGTGGCGGAGTTAAGGTCAGTTGAGCATCAGGGCTAGGAGGCAGTGGGGATGGGGTAGAAAAACACGGACGAATGGAGATTTTTTTCTTTTCAAGACTTTTGCGGAAATTGGTAAACAAATCTGGCAAATCTTGAATAGAAAAAGGTAAATCTTCGGGATGGTAAAGGGTGCTTCCCCAATAACCTTCTACTTGTATGCTTAAGGTCGCTAACTCCTTGATCAAACTGCGCTCTACATCTAACTCTTCTTGGGTAACTTCCCGATGATAATAAACAGTTTTAGCGTTAACTCGCTCGGCTATTTGGGGGATTATTTGCTCTGGTAATCCAGTTGTTATCAACAACTTATTCCCTATTTTCTGCAAATTTTCAGCTAAATTCTGCACCCCTTGCCGCAGAAAATTAGCCCGCCAAGCTCCCGTTTTCGGGAAACCCTGGGCAGTGTGGCCAAATTGTCTGGGGTCATAACAGTAAACAGCGGCGATTGCCAAACCCGATCGCCATGCTCGGTAGAGGGGTTCATGATCATGCAAACGGAGATCATTGCGAAACCAAACTAAAGCAGTGGAGGAAGCCATGGGGTTAAAGGGAAAAATTCCACTCGGTAAAATGGTCTAAAAATTGAACCAAGGAAAACTATTTTTCTTTATTTTTAATCGACCGTGGCCATGGCAATTGTGCGTTAGTTTTACCTACTTTTAACCATCTTGGGGAGGAGTTTTTAGGTGACTTAATCTTTCCTGGGCTTCCGCTATGGTGGGCTGCAAAGCCAGGGCCTTTTCATAACTAGGAATGGCCTCTGCTTGACGTTCCATTGCTTCCAGTAATAATCCCCGGCTGAGCCAAACCTCGGCATCGTTGGGATTTTGGGCTAAGGCTTCATCAAAGTTAATTAGGGCTTCGGCTAATTTTCCCATTACCCCCAGGGCACTACCCCGATTCTGCCAGGCCGCAGTCATGTCGGGATTTAAATTAATTGCTTCCCCCCAACTGGCGATCGCCTCTTCTAATTCTCCCCTTTGGGCCTGCTGTATGCCAAGGTTGAACCAGTCTTCTGGACTATGGGGTTGCGTGCCTTGGCCGTACTCCGACTCCGCTCCACCGCCATTGTTGGCAGTCAATTGCTCAGTGGCAGAGTCAAAACTCTCCGTTATCTCTGCTGTTTCTACCGGCTCAACGGGGACAGAATCTTGGTCAGTAGTTTTATTTACCGCTTCCACCAACATATCAGCGGGAATATTAAACTTCTCCATCAGACCCTGTAAAATCACCTGGGGATCGGTGCTTTCAATGCCCAAAAATCCGGCAAAATGGGCCACTAAAGCGGGATCATGGGGTAAGCGTTGCACCAACTCATCAAAGGTGAAACTTTCCATTTCCCCTTCCGCTTGAGCCTGCTCCACCGAGACTAAATCCGGGCCATCATATTCCCACACCGTATCCATCTGGGGTGGTGACTGCCTAGCATACAGCTCCCTGCCAATGCGCTGGGACTTATCCCCAATGGGGGCAATCTGGGGAAAGGATTGGGCCAATTCCCCCAAACGCATCATCCGGGCGGCTAAAACTAAATTGGGGGAGGGGGAAGCCAGCACTGTAGTTTGAAAACGGTCCAACCAATCAAGCCATTGCTTAGGGCGACAGCGGTGGTCCAACTGTTGAAAAAATTTGAGAATGCGTCCTTCGTGCCAACCGTGGGCAATGCCTTCTAGGAGTTGATTGAACAAAAACTCATAATCAGTGTCGCTCAGGGGGGGGAGTTCCTGGAGAAATTTACTCCTCGGCCCTGGGCCGCCCACCAAAGGGGCAAAAAGTTGTTGGATCCACTGCCAAATACGCTGGAAAAATTTCTGCATCCTAAAATGGGGTGACGGTCACTGTTGACGGATTACGGGGGCGACATTTACTGACAATTATTCTAAGCCATGGTTTGCCCCTCCCTAGGGATTGTCAACATCAGCGGAGTTTGGCCCTGGATTTTTGGCGATCGCCGGTTGCAATTTGAAAACTGCCACTACCATGGGGGGTAAAGTATCAGCGTCATTGCCCAGTCCGATTCCATTGGAGCCATTGCATGAGTACCACCCAAGCCCCTCCCCTCGTTTCCCTCCAAGCCCCCAAGGACGTTTCCCTCGAGGCGATCGAGTCTGAGTTAGCCCAAATTTGGCAAACCAGTGCCCAACAGGAAGAGGGTTTAATCGCTACTAGGGCCACCACGTTCAGTTTTTTAGTGTATGAACCGGACGGGGTCCAATCCCTGCTGGCCGCCCTCGGTTACTACACTGGCCCCATTGACGGCATTGCGGGGCCCCGTATGACCGCCGCTATTAAGTCGGCTCAAAAAGCTTTGGGGGTGGCCGTTACCGGACTATCTAGCCCAGAATTTAAGCAAGCATTACAGACTGCCTTTGAAACTGCCCACCGGGAAGGCAATTTACTCAGCACCGCTGAACGGATCACGAAACCCTATTCCCCCGACCTAGAAGGGAGTGGCATTGCCGATACCATTGCCGCTTCTAACCCCTGTCGCATTATTACCCTTTGCCCGACTGCGGAGGATGACCAGGGGGTACAGGCCCAGCTTTCCGCCTACTGTCCGATCCAAAAGACCCAGCACAATACTCTTATTTGTTGTGAATACATTACTCTGCGGGGCACTTCTGATGCGTTGGAGCGCATTACCGGTGTGATCACGGAATTAATGTTGCCCACCCTACCTAAATATGTGTGGTGGAAAGCTAGCCCAGAAATGGAGTATGGGTTATTTCAACGGTTATTGTCCCATGCGGACATGATCATTGTGGATTCCAGTATTTTTAACAATCCCGAACAGGATTTGTTCCAGTTAGCCCAATTGGTTAATAAGCCAGAGGCGATCGCCGATTTGAATTGGAGCCGCTTAGCGCCATGGCAGGAGCTGACAGCCGAAGCCTTCGATCCGCCGGAGCGTCGTTCTGCGGTGGGGGAAATTGACCAAATTTCCATTGATTATGAAAAGGGTAACCATGCCCAGGCATTGATGTATTTGGGCTGGGTGGCCAGCCGTTTGCAGTGGACTCCCGTTAGCTATAGCTACCAACCAGGAGTATACGAAATTCACAAAATTCAATTCTGTGCCCCCAACCAACGGGCCATTGAAGCAGAACTGGCCGGTTTACCCTTGGCCGATACGGGGCAGGTGCTGGGGGACTTAATTAGTCTCAAACTGGGTTCCACCAATACCCAGGCCGAGTGCGGCACAGTACTTTGTTCCGGTACCGTCGGTTGTATGCGCATGGAAGCAGGCGGCGGAGCGCAAAATTACCGGGTGCAACAGGTCACCGCCCTGGACGACCAAAATACGGAGCAATTACTGGGACGACAACTGCAACGCTGGGGCCGGGATGCTCTCTACGATGAATCCATGGCGATCGTGTTGGCTATTTTACAACTGTCCCAGGCAGGATAATGGCAGAATGAACCATTAACCTCCTTTGCTTAATTCGTTCTTAACCTTCTTCGGCCATGACTTCCCCCACTGCTCCGTTGATTTCCTTTGACCAGTTACAAAAAAACTTTGGCCCCCTCGAGGTTCTGCGGGGAGTAACGGGGGAAATTTACCCTAAGGATGTGATTTCCATCATTGGCCCTTCTGGTTGTGGCAAAAGTACCTTTTTGCGTTGCCTCAATCGCCTAGAACCCATCAGCGGTGGTCAATTAGAGGTGACTGGGGTGGATTTGTCGGGGGCAAAGATTGACCAAAAACATCTGCGGCAATTGCGGGTGCGGGTGGGCATGGTATTTCAG
>NZ_JADEWJ010000252.1:0-5898 GCF_015207725.1 Synechocystis sp. LEGE 06083 | reverse complement strand
CCCTAGGCGGCCATGCCCCCACCCCCATTCAAACGGCCCTGGGCATCACCTTAGCCAATGCTTCCAAAACCCAACTATGTGCAGTGTTCGGTTCCTTCGGTTGGAGTGGAGAGGCGATCGATATGTTGGAAAGCAAATTTCGGGATGCGGGCTTTAGCTTTGGTTTTGACACCATCCGGGTGAAATTTAAGCCCACCGATCAAACCCTGAAAATGTGCGAAGAGGCGGGGACAGATTTTGCTCAGGCCCTGAAAAAAGCGGAAAAACGTCGTCAACCTAAATCTACTCTGCCGGAGTCGGAGTCTGCCCGCACGGAACAAGCCCTGGGTCGTTTAGTGGGTTCCCTCTGTGTGGTTACGGCCCGCCAAGGGGAGTTGGGTAGTGCCATGTTAGCGTCCTGGGTTTCCCAAGCTACCTTTTCTCCCCCCGGTTTAACCGTGGCGGTGGCTAAGGAAAGGGCGATCGAGTCTTTGTTGCACAAAAATAGTTGCTTTGTCTTGAATATTTTGCAGGAGGGTAATCATCTAGGGTTAATGAAACATTTCCTCAAACCCTTTGCCCCCGGCTGCGATCGTTTTGCGGGGGTAGCCACGGAAACAGCGGAAAATGGGGCGCCGATTTTGAAGGAATCCCTGGCTTACCTGGAATGTCGGGTACAACAACGGCTAGAGTGCGGCGACCATTGGGTGCTTTATGCGGTGACCGACCGGGGCTCTCTGCTCCAGGAGGGGGTAACGGCGGTGCATCACCGGAAATCTGGTGATCATTATTAACGATTAGCAAAACCCCCAAAAACATTTTTTGCCTATTTTGACGATGAATGTACCTAACTGGGTAACGGTCTCCCGTTTATTGGCCTTGCCCTTGCTATTTCTGTGGTTACCGACTCCAGAGGCAGAAACCCGTTGGTGGGGAGTAGGTATTTTTTTGCTGGCCGCTAGCACCGATTGGTTGGATGGTTATCTTGCCCGTCGCTTAAACCAGGTGACGGAGTTGGGCAAATTCCTCGATCCGTTGGTGGATAAATTACTGGTGTTGGGGCCGTTGCTAATTCTCCTGACTTGGCAAATGGTACCAGCCTGGGCAGTGGGCTTAATTTTGGCTAGGGAGTTAGTCATCGCCGGTTGGCGGGTTAATCCCCAGTTAGCTAGTCAGACGGAAATTGCTGGGGCTAATCTCTGGGGCAAGGTGAAAACCGTTACCCAAATAATGGCGATCGCCTTGCTGTTGGCCCCCTTACCGAAAATTTATGGCCAAATTGGTATGGTCATATTTTGGCTAGCGGTGGTTTTGACGCTAATTTCTGGCCTAATTTACCTGATCCCCCAGACAAACAAGGGAGTTGTTGGGAATCAAACTCCCCAGGGCTGACAGTTAAAAGTATCAAACTTGCTGTTCACCAGGGCTAAAAACTAACCTCGTCGGCGAAACTTTGCCAACGGACAAAATGAAATGCGCCGGCCACGGAGCCCCAAACTCGTTCATTAGTTTCTGGGTCGTAACCCCGGTCGAGGCTAACTAATCCTGTTTCGCTCACCTCAAAACTATTTTCCAGATAGGTTTCCTTGCCATCCCGCATCACCCGACATTGCCGCCCTGGTTGCACTTCACCTTTAAAACTAGTGCCAGTCCATTCCACAATCATGTCACAGCCATTCATGGGCTCCAAATCGTCGGGGCTGAGCTGGGCCAGTTTGGCCAAATCCCTGGCTGCGCCGTAAAATTTTTCTTCGTCTTTGACTTTAAAGTTTTCAATCTCAATATGATCTTCCACCGCCTTTAACTTCAAAACCCTGAGGCGATAGGGTCTCTGGAGCATAAAGTCATAGGCTTGTTCTAAAAACAACAGGCGATCGCCGAATTTGATTTGGTCGAGGGGACGAATGGCCACCCGGATGTGAGCGTAGAAGGGAGGATTTTCAAAGGCTTGGGCCTGGTTGCTAAAGTCGGCCGCCATCCAACGGGCCAGGGCAGAAAGATCGGTGGAATGGGACATAAATAATTGTTGAATAATGACTGCTTTAAAAAGTTCTTAAAAAATATTTAAGCCAAGATGGAATACATTGGACGATTTCTCAAGGTATCTGCTATCTTGTGTTAGGTAATTTTACAACATTAGTTGACACCAAGTATTTATTAAGATTTTTGTATAGGACTTGATTTTAATTTTGGTAATGGAAGCGGCAGGAAATAATCAGTAAATCTTGATCAGTAATTATGTACACTAAACGATGCTCAGAATTGATGCACCTCGACTAGTAACCGGAAAGATTTGCCTTCAGTGGCTCTGGTTTTTCCATGCCTTCAAAGGGATTTCTAACAATCTCCTTGATGAGTAAATTAATTCTCTTCAGAAGTTTTTTGCCATTTTGCTGAAACCACAGGCAATCATGCCAAGACAGCTCAGTAAAGATGATTTTCACAGTTTAAATTTCACAGTTCAAATAGATCTGACGATTTTGGCTCGACAATCTGTCCAGTTTTAGCTTGCTTAATCGATGCCATTAAATGTTCTACATTAGCTGGGTTAGAGAGCAAATAAAGGGTTTCTTGCCATGAATTAAATTCATCCAATGATATTAATACCACCTGCTGACCCTGATTATTACTAACGATGGTCGGTTCTAAATCAGAAATAACGGAATTGATTAATTCGTCCAAACTATCCTTGGCTTGGGTGGTTGTAATCGCTTTCATTTAGCCCTCCATTGAGATGTTGCCCCATTGTAACTGCGTCCCCTGGCCCGTAAGGTTTCCCTTGCTTGCCTATGTTTATTGAAAATTTGACTAAGCCGGTCGCCAGGTGCCATGGAAACTAAAGGGAATCACCTCTGGTAAGGCCAAGCGACAAATGGGTTCTTCCTGCAAACGATCCGCATCCCACAACCACATTTCACTGCCATGGCGATCGCCGTCATAGACCACAGTGATAATCCACCCCCGATCGCCGTCATCTGGATGGGGAATGTAAAGAGGCTCGACGGGATATTGATGCTCTCCTAGCTTGGCGGTGATGACATCCCCCGTGTGGTAATCAATGCGGGCAATTTCCCCGAACCATTGGGACCCAAGGATTTCTGCTGGCCGTTGCAAAGCCATATAGGTATAGCGCCAGGGCTGGCCCGTCCGTTGGGGGTTAACCACTGGAAATTCACCACTGCGGTCTAGCACCTTGGTTAACTCCACTATTTTGGCTGTTTGAGGATTGAGGGTGGCTTGCCACAGTTGCCCATTGGTCGAAGTTTTGACCGCCCCGGTGGGCACTTCCCGCAAATATTCGTTGGTTTGGGCAAAATCGCTGAACCGGACAAAATCTAGGCGCACATTGCCATCTTCCAACTCACAGCCATTGCCATAGTGCCATTGGAACCACGATTCCGTTTCCCCTTCACTGACAATTTCCAACGTTTGGCGATCAATTACTAGAACTTTTGTCCCGCCTTCTGCATCCCAACCCAAAGCGTCCGCATAGGCCACATTGCCCAGCAGCAGAGAAAATTGATTGAGGGTAATGGGGGGTAAAAAGAGAATCAGATAGCGGCCCGCCAAGCAAAAACTATGGCAAAAGGGGGTGCGGCTTAATTTCAAACGACGGTGTTTGAGTAAATTGCCCCGACCGTCCAAACGATAAAGGTTGAGATTGAACTGAAAATCCACCCCGATACTAAAAATTTCCTCCGTTAACGGATCCCTCAGGGGATGGGCAGAAAAAGGCTGGCCCGGTTGAAACGCTCCACCAAAATCCTCCCGGCCCAAAGTAGCTAAATTTTCCAGGTCTAACGCATAGGGATGGCCCGCTTCCCACAGGGCCAACAGGCGATCGGGCAGGGCAATCACAGAGGTGTTAGCGGCATTTTTCAGTACATCATTCTGGCTAAACAAACTTTTCCAGTAATGCCAAACCCCCTGGGGATCCACCATGCCGTAGTTACCGTAGAGATAACGCCCAGCCTCTTCTTCTTCTGTGTAACCCTGGGTTTGCACATAGCGGTACTGCCCTTCCGCCCTTCCTTCACCAAAATGCACTGCCAAGATAGCGCCATCGCCATCAAACCAATGGCCAACTTTTTCCCGTCCCCGACTGAGGCGGCCGGGGCCATTGCGGTACAGACTGCCCTTTAACGCCGCAGGAATTTGTCCTGAAATCAACTCCAATCCAGTCCGGTCAAATTCCACTGCGTTTTGGCTGAAATTGCTGGCCCAAGCGGCCCGGGAGAGGGTAGCAGTCATAGAAAGGTCTAAAAAATTTGTGTGGGAAATGACGGCGGAAAAACCAGCCTTAGTGGGTGTTTGGCTCCCAGGGGAGAACAGCAAAAGTAGAGATTTGGCAAAGGTTTCCTCCACCGCACAGCTAGGCAGATCATAGCAAAATTTTCCCGAGGACAAGGAGAGTCCCGGGGATGACAACGGCCTGGTAGGGGTCAGGTTTCAACATGGGGAGAAGCTGGAGTTTAATGGGGATCGAAAAAGAAAAACGGTTGATTTTTTGATACCTGGTTTGTTTTTTTACAATTCCTACTAGACCCTTTTGATGGTCAATTGCATTGCTAGGGATTAACCATGGGACACCACTATTTTACTTGCCAACTTAAATTTGCTACCATTCAACTAGTATTTTATTTTTTTAATATTTTCCAAATTAAATTATCGAAATTAGGGGAAATATTATTATTTAATTATTCCCGAAAAAATAAAAATACGCTGACAAACATCGGGGCAAGGTTGAATGCTATTAAAGCTCAAAAAATACGTAAATAGACATTACAAATTACCATGGCCATGGGCAACAATGGTGGGGAGCATCACCGTCGTGGCGCTTGTGGTGCTGGCCCATCCCCAGAAAATCCCTGCCCAAGAACCAATTGATGAGATTCCCCAATCCTCGTTGACAGCGGAGATTCAGGCATCCCCCCAAAATGAATTATTTTTTGCCGATGTTTTAGTGCGGGGGCAATCCGTTCTTGAAGTGGGAAGTTTAGCGACCCTAAGCGCCGATGATCGGGCCCAGATCATTAATCGTCGCATTGCCAGCGTCCTCGCCCAGGCAGATTCCCCCGAAGCTGTCACCGTACAGTTTGATCCCCAACGCGAAATAGCGGTTTTAAAAGTTAATAACCGTATCCTGATGACCGTGACCAACCAGGACGCCCTCGATTTTAATGTGCCCATAGAAACCCTGGCTGAGCAATGGGCAAACCGTTTAAATCAAGCTTTCACTGAACGGCCTTTGGCGGTTGATGTTTTACAAAGATTGACCAACACAACCCGACAATTATTAAGAGATACCATTAATCTTTTGCCTTCATTACTAGGGGCATTGGTGATCATTCTCCTCACTTGGATAGTTGCCAAAGGAGTACGCCATGCCGGTCTGGTGTGGGCAGAAAAAACCGAAGGCGATCGGAGTGCGGAAATTCTGATTGGTCGCCTATGCTATGGGGGCATCTGGATCATCGGTGCAGTAATTGCCCTGACCATTTTAGGGCTAGATTTTGCGACTTTGCTAGGAACCCTCGGACTAACCAGTGTGGCCATTGGCTTTAGCTTGAAAGATATTTTAAGCAATTATATTTCCGGGGTTATTTTGTTAGCAGCTAGACCTTTTCGCATTCAGGATCAAATTGTGGTGGGAGACTACGAAGGCACTGTGGTACAGATTCAACTCCGAGCCACAACAATGCGTACCTATGATGGTCGTTTAGTTTATATTCCTAATCAGGTAGTGTTTCAAAGCAGCATTATTAATAATACCGCTTCTCCCATGCGTCGCAGTGATGTGATGGTTGGGGTAGATTACGACAGTGATTTAAACCAAGTTAAAAACTTGATTAAGGAAGCTTTGATACCCATAGAAGGTATTCAACTGGAGCCAGCACCAATGGTTTTAGTTCATGAATG
>NZ_JADEWJ010000251.1:0-6017 GCF_015207725.1 Synechocystis sp. LEGE 06083 | reverse complement strand
GTACGGGAACGGTGCGGCATTCTCCGTAAAGCGGCGGACATTATGGAAGAGCGTCGCCATGAGTTAAACGCTTGGATTTGTTTGGAAGTGGGCAAAATTATTCCCCAAGCTGATGCGGAAGTGTCCGAGGCGATCGATTTTTGTCGCTACTATGCCGATGAAATGGAACGACTGGACCAAGGCGTTAACCTCGATATTCCCGGCGAAACCAACCGTTATTTTTATCAACCTCGCGGTATTGCTCTAGTGATTTCTCCCTGGAATTTTCCCATGGCGATCGCCGTTGGCATGACAGTGGCAGCTTTGGTGACGGGCAATTGCACGTTATTGAAACCGGCCGAAACTTCCACGGTAATTGCGGCCAAAATTGCGGAAATTCTCATTGCAGCGGGGGTTCCCCCGGGAGTTTTCCAATATGTGCCCGGTAAGGGATCGGTGGTGGGTTCCCACATGGTCAACCATCCCGATGTGCATTTGATTGCCTTCACCGGCTCCAGGGAAGTGGGCTGTCGTATTTACGCCGATGCCGCTTTGGTGCAACCGGGGCAACGTCATCTCAAACGGGTGATCGCCGAAATGGGCGGTAAGAATGCCATCATCGTCGATGAAAGTGCAGATCTCGATCAGGCAGTGGCTGGCGCGGTCTATTCAGCCTTTGGTTATACGGGGCAAAAGTGTTCTGCTTGTTCCCGGGTGGTGGTGCTTTCCCCTGTCCATGATGCCTTTGTGGAGCGGTTTGTGGAAGCGACCCGTTCCCTCAATGTCGGCCCCACCGATGACCCCAGCACCCAGGTGGGCCCAGTGATTGATGCCAAAGCCCAAGCCCGCATTCAGGAATATATTGAGCAGGGCAAAGCGGAATGTGAATTGGCGATCGCCTGTGATGCTCCCAGTGAAGGCTATTTCGTTGGCCCCACGGTATTTAAAAATGTCGAACGCCATGCCACCATTGCCCAGGAAGAAATTTTTGGCCCGGTGGTAGCCATTATCCGAGCGGCCAATTTTGACGAAGCCTTAGAAATTGCCAATGGCACTGACTACGCTTTAACAGGAGGTCTCTATTCCCGCACCCCTGACCACATCAATCGTGCCGCCGCTGAGTTTGAAGTAGGCAATCTTTACATCAACCGCACTATCACCGGGGCGATCGTCTCTCGGCAACCGTTTGGGGGCTTCAAAATGTCTGGGGTGGGCTCCAAAGCTGGTGGCCCGGATTATTTACTCCAGTTCTTGGAACCGCGTCATGTGACGGAGAATATCCAACGGCAAGGGTTTGCACCGATTGAGGGGGCAGATCAGTAAGTTAGATTTAGATTAAGAATGGGAGAAATTAATTCTAATTCTCTCCTTTTTCATGCCACGTAATAAAACATTTACCTAAATATCAATGGTGATTAAAAATGACTGATCAATCTATTGCCACAATGACAGTTAATGAGTTAGAGTCTCTGATCACTAAAATTATTGATGGAAGGTTTAATCAAAATCAAGTTTTAAATACAAAAGTCGTTGACCAAACCCAACTTGTAGATAGAATTCACTATTTACAAGCAAGCCTTAAAGAAAAGTATGGTAATTTCCCTGACTCTACCGAACTAGTACAACAGGATCGAGTAACGTATTCCGATCCAGAATAAATCTTGAAAGTAAAAGATTAATCGATAGAAGAACAATCCCATGTTTTTTAAAGAGCTGATAATTGAAAACGTTGGACCAATATCCAATTTAAAACTTGAATTCCCTAAAAATAATCAAAATCCAAAACCACTTATAGTAGTGGGTGAAAATGGATCAGGCAAAAGCATTTTGTTATCCTATTTAGTAAATGCGTTAATTGCAGGAAAGCAACTTGTTTACGACGACGTTGAGGTTGAAAAAGGCAAAGTTTTTAAATATCGAAGCCCTCAATATATTCGCGTCGGAGAACATTATTCTCGTACAGTTATTGAATTTGATTCAGGTGAAAAAGTTGAAGAATGGCAATTATCATTGTCAAAAAATCAGTTTGAAGACCAGCTGAAATTTACTCCTTTACACAAGGAGTGGAATCAAATACCAAGCGATGAATATTCTTTCTTTCAATCTAGCTTTAAAGCAGAAGCGGAGGGAACAAAGTTGATTTTCAAAAATCAATGTTGTCTCTATTTTCCAGTCAATAGGTTTGAAGATCCAGCCTGGCTAAATATTGATAATCTTCAGTCCAAGGCAACCTATACAGAACTAAAAAATATTTCAGGTTACTCAAATCGCAATCTAATTTGCATGTCGCCACTCAGAAACAATATTAATTGGCTATTAGATGTAATCCTTGATCGACAAACATTAGAACTTAGAACAAGGGAAGCCCAATGGATAACAGAAGGAAAACCTAATGGCTTTGTAAGTGTGCTTGAAGGTTTCTTTGGTCAGAGTAGTAACATATACAATGCAATTAATCAGGTATTAGCCATAATTTTACGCCAAGAAGAAAACATAAGAATTGGTTTGGGAGATCGTCATCATCGTCAAATATCTCTCGTAAAGAATGGGAGAATTTGGATTCCCAACCTTTTTCAACTATCAACAGGTGAGGTTCAGCTAATTAATCTATTTCTATCAATTATAAGAGATTATGACTTGTCAGAAGGTCAATTAAATGACCTAAACGATATCAGGGGTATTGTCATTATTGATGAAATTGACTCTCACCTTCATACACTTCATCAAAGAGAAATTCTTCCTGAAATTATCAAGTTACTCCCAAGCATTCAATTCATCATCACAACTCATTCTCCATTATTTCTAATAGGTATGGATGAAAAGTTGGGAAAGAATGGATTTGAAGTTATAAATATGCCAACAGGAGAAAAAATTTATCCAACTGATTTTTCAGAATTTGGTGCTGCTTATGATACTTTTAAAACGACAGCTATACATAGAAAAGAAATTGAAAAGCAGATTGAAAATCATTCAAAACCAATCGTTTTTGTAGAAGGAGACCATGATGTACATTATTTAGAAAAGGCTGCCGAACTACTAAACCAATCAAATATTTTAAATAGAGTGCAGTTAGACGATGGTGGTGGCTTTGGCGGTCTCGACAAGATTTGGAAGGCTTACAATAATCCAATTTCTGAAGTTTTACCAAATAAGGTAATATTACTCTATGATTGTGATACTAATAAACAAAAGAGTCAAAACAACAAGGTTTATAAGGAAATTATTCCACTGATCAAAAATCATCCAATTTCAATTGGAATAGAAAATCTCTTTCCACCGGAGACAATCGATAAAATTGAAAAACAAAATCCTCAATATATTGATTTACATTCTACGATAAGTTTAAGAGAACGAGGGAAAACAATTGAAAAGCCAGCCTACAAATCTGTCAACAAAGATGAAAAAAGCAATATGTGTAGATGGTTATGCGAAAATGGTGATGCACAAGATTTTTCTCATTTTTTGACTGTATTTGAAATTATTGAAACAATAATTAACGAATAGAGAATATGTGTTTTTGTGTTGTCAAGTCACTTATACGCATATATGCACTGGTAAAATTTATATAGAAAAGATACAATTTTCTTACATTACTCAAGCCTAAATTCAATTAATGCAATTTAAATGTATTATGAAAATTATCTATGTTTATCAAAAAAGAGCTGATAGTATAGTTGACTTAATAACGACATAGCCCCAAACTTATTTAAAGTAACCATACGTTTTTGAGATATCTGAATAGATTTTCCGACCATAGACACAAGGAAAAGATATCGAAAACTTGGCTGATTTATACCGAATATTTACCCAAGAACAAATACTGAGGATCAAGCAATGATTGCTTCCCTCTGCAAAAAATCCACTAGCTGTTGGTCATGGTCATGACCTAATGACCCCAAAGGTAAATCTTCCAGGGCATAATTTTAATTCCCTTTTCAATCTATCCTCCGGGGGCAAAGGTCAAACACGACATTGATTTATAGACCTAAATTAGCGGTCTGGCTTCTTAGAAAATTCCTACAAACATTAACAACATAAATGCAACGAAAAATACTAGAGAAAAAGCAGCAAAACCTAGCCAAGGCTCATGATTAACCCGGTCTAGATATTTGTTGACTTTTTCGTCTTTTTCTTCTGGATGCCAAATCATTGGTTTCATAATTTTACCCTCTTAGACAACAAAAAAATTATCCGCTTAAGAATTAAATATTCCTAAGCTTTTTGCCCCTGGCTATCGAGACATGAATAATTCCTTAGGAGAGATTGACAACATTAACCGGTGCGTCATCACTTATGTAAGCCCCCGTTAAGTCCGCCTCGCTAAAATCCGTATCTGTTAAGTTAGCTTCGATTAAGTTCACACCACGCAAATCTGCCCCTCGAAGGCTAGCTTCAGATAAATTCGCCTTCCGTAAGTCTGCACCTCCTAGTTTCGCACCGGATAGATCTGCATTAGAAAGATCTGCCCCCATCAAATTTGCACCACTAAGGTCTGCACCACTCAAATCGGCATAAATTAAACAAACCTCGGTCATATCAGCTAAAGCAAGATTTGCTTTTTTTAAAACTGCATTATTAAGGTGTGCATGCTTTAAATTTGCACCACTAAGGTCTGCAAAAATTAGTTGTGTTCCCATTAAGTTTGCATTCGACAAACAGACTTTAACCAAGTTTATATGACTAAAATCTCTCTGTCCTTCCGCGTAACACTGAAGAATTTCCTGAGCATCCATAGTTTTTATCCTTTTCCACGTAACAATCTTTTTCTTTTTAACTTATACTGATTTACTTATTAAGTTTGAAGTAATTTCCTTTTTCCATTCTAGCTCAAATCTCATTTATGGCTAGATGTAACTTTACGCCAACTGCTGTTCTGACAAGTGGTGCCAAGCGACACTCAGGTTGGTCGTAACTGTTATGTAGCCCGTCTTTCTAGACACATTCCCTCGACTACCCCAGGATAGACAAGGCAAACTAGATGGAGATCATGCTTGTAGAATTGGCATCGATATTTTTAGAATTTTAGTTAAAAGAGAGCAATATTGGTTGAAGCAGAAGTGTTGAATGAATTCCCCGAGCATTGGACATGGGGAACGTAGATTAAAGACCTCGTCGAAAACTTAGCTGATTTATACGGAATATTTACCCCAGAAGAAATACTGGGAGTCAAGCAATGATTGTTTCCCCCTGCAAATAATCCCGTAGCTGTTGGTCATGGTCGTGGCTTAATGACCCCAAAGGTAAATCTTCCAGAGTAAAAGCTTGTACCTGGGATACCTCCTGGCGATCGCCAACGAGCAAATTACCTGCCGCTTGAACCACCAGGGAAATGGTGACGGAGTGCATGCGGGGATCTCGGTCAGGACTAGAATAAACTCCAAGCAGGCGATCAATTTTGATTAACTGTAAACCAGTTTCTTCCCGTAACTCCCGCGCTGCCGTTATTGTCACCGTTTCTCCCCAGTCGATCAGCCCCCCCGGCAAACTCCATTGCCCCGTATCCCGCCGTTTAACTAAGACAATAGAACCACTAGGCAAAACGGGAATTAATGTCACCGCTGACAGGGGACGACGGAGCAGTAATTTGATGAAAACCTGGGCATATCTCCACACCGGTTTAACTTAGGCCCAACTCAGCTTTGGCATTGGCGATCGCCAAATTAACTTGGTCAAAACCCGTGCCGCCGTAACTATTGCGAGCTGCCACCACCTGTTGGGGGGTAATGGCTTGGTAAATGTCCTCTTCAAAAGCCGGATGGAGTGCTTGCCATTCTTCCATAGTTAAATCCTTGAGCAATTTCCCCGCCGCTAAGCTGGTTTTTACTACCTTGCCCACTAGGTTATAAGCCTCCCGGAAGGGGACCCCTTTCGCCGCCAGGTAATCCGCCACATCCGTCGCATTGGAAAAATCCTCTGCCACCGCCTCTGCTAACCGTTCTTGCCGGAAGACAATGCCTTCATCAAGCAAAATAGTCATGGCTTCCAAGCTCACCTGGACCGTTTTGACCGCATCAAATAAAGCTTCCTTATCTTCTTTC
>NZ_JADEWJ010000250.1:0-5969 GCF_015207725.1 Synechocystis sp. LEGE 06083 | reverse complement strand
TGGAGATGTGTATTAGAGACAGGGTTCAGGTTCCGGCTCGGGTTCGGGTTCCGGCTCGGGTTCAGGTTCCGGCTCGGGTTCGGGTTCCGGCTCGGGTTCAGGTTCCGGCTCAGAATCAGTAGTTATAGTTATATTGCCCAGAGTAAAGGTATCAAAAATTGGCGGTGTGCCAATTTGCACAGTATTGTCGTCTCCCGAACTAATTGCCCCCAGGGTTCCATTGGTAATGGGATTACCGACGATGAAAGGTTCAGTTCCGCCAAATTGAATGTAGACATCTCCACCTCCATCAGCTGTGGCGCCAGCGGTGTAGATACTAAAAGGCCCTTCTGGGCCAATAAAGAAGCCATCGATCGCCCGAAAATAACGAGCAGCCTCAATATAGATGTCCCCTCCTGTTCCCTCATTCCCTTGGGTGAATAAATAACTAACTTCAATGTCTCCCCCTGACTGAATAAAAATATCACCACCATTGGCCGCTGAAGTATCTATGTAGCTAGTGGAAATATCTCCCCCCGCCTGCAGGAACACATTCCCGGGTACCCCATTCCCTCCAGTGAATATGTAGGAACCAATTGAAATATCCAGCGGTGTCTCAACATATACATCTCCACTAGTTTCACTTCCAAAGGTATCTAAATAATCGATAATATCTACATTTTCACCGGCTTGAAAGAAAATATCACCCCCATTTTTACCAGCGGTAAATATATAATTTGTTGTGATATTACCGTCCGCTGTGAGAAAAACATTTCCCCCTGTACCTTCATTTGGAATTTCCTCTGAATAAGCTCCAGTATCAATAAAAGCAGTGGTAATATCTCCTTTACTTTTGATTACAACTTCTCCCCCCAGGTTTAGGCTCCCTATGATTCCCCCCAGGCTTAGGCTTCCTACTCCCGCATCATCTCCAATTCCCCGAGCATCGATGTAACTGGTATTGGTATCGCCGCCTGACAATAGAGTGACGTTCCCTCCATCAGTTCCTACTGTTTCTAGGTAACCAGTCGTAAGATTTCCACCAGCATTGAGAAATATTTCTCCTCCAGGTACGGCAAATGAAGATGTAACTATTGATCCGGTAGAAATATTGCCCAAAGCTTGTATATCTAAATTTCCACCACTGGTATTGATATTCCCGAAAGAAACATTTTGCCCGGCATCAAGCAGTACTTCAGATACTGTTGTAAGGCTAGAAAACCGGAGGTCAGAAGTGGAGGGACTAATTATATTTTGGGCGGCCTGTACTTTAAATGCTACATCTGTCAGAGTAATATCCCCGGTGAAAATCACTGAGCCTGCACTACTCGTCAAATTAATCATCGGATTAAACTCCATGTTCAATCCAGATGCAAAGAATTGCCCGTCGAAAACTTGATCTCCCTGGGTAAGGATATCATCCTGTACAAAGATGGCTTTACCAGAATTGAAACCTGTGGTAGCGGTGATGCTAACACCAATACTTTTCAGGGGAGTAGTGGTGCCGGCTCCGTCAAAAAAAATGATGCCATCTGCTTCGACTAATAAGTCAAAGTTGCCATTTACAGGGTCAAAGAAAACAACTTCGTAGCCTGGTGCGCTAAACGTTGTGTTGGCATTCAGCTCAACATTGTCCTCAAAATTTAAATCGTTGATAGATGAGGTAACTAGTGTATTGCCAGTATTAATAGGGCCAGTATTAGTAAAAGTGATTGAACCGTCTCCGATAGAGACCCGTTCATCTAAGGTTATTAAGGGTGAATCAAAAGTAAGATTATTTGACGAACCTGTGGGAAATATTCGCTGAATAACAGCTATGGATTTATCTGCCTGGAGAACAACATTGCTTGAGACTAGATTGCCTTGAACGGTTGAAGCAGAAATTAAGCTTGGTTCAGCACCGGGGTTATTGACAAGACCAACAATCAATTCCTCCGGATCCAACAACCAAGTGCCGGTTTCCCCCATGGTGGATAAGGTGTTCACCCTAGCAGTGTCATCCACCCTTAAATTTTTGGCACCGGAGGTTTCCACCAAGCCACCGTCTCCTCCCATGGTTCCCCCCTGGGCTGAAATGGCACCGCCAAAACGGGTAGAGTCATCGGCCCAGACAATTACGGTGCCCCCATCCCCTGTGAGTAGACCATCGGCTTTAATTACCGAATTTTTATCCACCACTGTTTGGATTGCGGTAGGGAGGGAAGGTTGTCCTTGGAAGTCTCCACCAATGCGCACCGTGCCGCCACCACCATTACCAGAAACATCTATCGCCGCTCCTTGTAGTGCTATTTGATCGCCAACGATCGCCACTTGCCCACCAGGGGTGAGAACAGAATTTGTATTACTAGCATCAATGGTGCCCGACACAGTGACGGAACCGGGTAGGGGGGAAACCATCGTGTCCGTGGAATTTTGGGTCACGGTACCATCAGCTTGTACTGCTAAACCCAAATCGAGATTGCCTGCTCCCTGGGTTAATAGGGTGGGCAGATCCAACACGGAAAAAGATCCCCCCTGATTCATCTGGGGAGAAACTTCCACTTCCAAGCTCAACAAACTACCAGGCTGGGAAATGCGAATACGATTTTGCCCTGGTACTGCAGCGACAGTAATATTGCCCCCAGGGGCTGTCAACGAACCAGTGTTAACCACATTGCCCGCCAAAAAGGCGAGATTTTTGCCCTCCGTTACCGACAAATCCCCCGCATTAATAATTAAACCGGGGTTCGCTAAATCAAAGGCAAATTGGGTCGGACTACCCACTAGCGCCCCATAGTCATTGTCGGCGATCGCCTGGAACCATTGATCATTGCCAAAACCGATCGCCGAACCGGTGGTAACCACAAAGTCCCCAGGCACATTGATGCTGGCATTGGGTCCAAAAATCATGCCGGCCGGATTCATCAAAAATAGATTGGCATTGCCCCCGCTTACCTGAATGAGACCATTAATAATCGAAACGTCGCCCCCCACTATCCTGGTGAGAATATTGCGAATATCGGGGTTGGATAAAAAATTGGCAATCTGATTTTGATCCAAACCAAATTGTTGCAAACTGTGGAATAAATTTTGCCCATCTCCTGACAAACTACCGCCGCCAATATTGAATTGATTACCCTGGGTATCAACGGTGGTGCCAGTGC
Organism: Synechocystis sp. LEGE 06083; assembly: GCF_015207725.1. Lineage (NCBI taxonomy): Bacteria > Bacillati > Cyanobacteriota > Cyanophyceae > Synechococcales > Merismopediaceae > Synechocystis > Synechocystis sp. LEGE 06083. The sequence goes on along the minus strand of NZ_JADEWJ010000250.1, from coordinate 2,847 downwards.
CATCGTTCGCCGCAGTGACATTTTGGGCTAGGGCATGGGGGGCAAAACCAGACAAACAGGCTAGTAAAGTTAGGCAAAAGAGGCGGAAATTATGGTGCAACACAGCAATTAGGGGCGAAATGAACGATATTTCCACGACAAAGCCCAGGGTAGGGACTTTTTGGCCTGTCCATTATAGCCATCCCTTAGGTGGAGTTGACCATGGGAAACTATGAATAAAAGTAAATTATTTTCGTTTGTCCTCCTTCTAATGAAACCCCTGATTTTCGCTGGGTTCAGCCAAGAAAAGCAAAAAGTGTTTTATTTGAGCATCTGTTTTCGGGAAACTAGTTAAGATGTGGAAGGGAAAATTCCCCTGAATATGGTTCTAGATCGCTCTTGGAGTGTTATTTACAGGCATTGCTATGGAAAATATTGTCAACAATGTGGAAGAGTATCTGTTATCGAGGGAAGAACGCATTCTCCAGGTGCGTAATTTAGTAGAAACCCTCCGGGCTGCCGAAGAAATTGCTAAGCAGGGGTATTTAATCACCAGTTCAGAGTTGGCAGATTTGATGGATATTAACCCCAGTGCTGTCACCAGCCGGGGGGATCATTGGTCATGGCGCAACTGGGTTGTTTCTAGAGTGAGAAGGGAAGGGAACCAAATTCTCTGGCAGTTGGAGCGGGTGGATTAGGGCTTTGGCGGGATTATCCAAAATGACGGAACCCCTTATTCAACTCCGGGGCATTAGTAAATCCTTTGGCGATCGCCAAATTTTGGACAATGTGGATTTAGACCTCTATCCGGGGGAAGCATTAGTGGTGATTGGCCCGTCAGGCACCGGGAAATCAACCATTTTGCGGATCATCGCCGGACTATTGCCACCGGATAATGGGCAGGTGCTAATCAAAGCGGAACCCCGTCGGGGCTTGGTGGAGGACGACAATGAGCGCATCCGCATCGCCCTGGTGTTTCAACAGTCAGCCCTGTTTGATTCCCTGACAGTGGCGGAAAATGTCGGCTTTTTCTTGCTGGAGCATTCCTCCCTATCCAGGGAAGTCATCCGGGAGCAGGTGGCCCACAAACTAGCCCTGGTGGGGTTAACGGGCATTGAAGATTACTATCCAGCCCAACTATCGGGGGGGATGCGTAAACGGGTTAGCTTTGCCCGGGCGATCATGTCCAATCCCCATCAACCGGAGGACAATCCAGAGGTGATTTTGTACGATGAACCCACCGCCGGTTTAGACCCGATCGCCTCCACCGTCATTGAAGACTTAGTGCGGCGCTTACAAAAATCTCCGGAAGGTTGTGGAACCTATATTATGGTTAGCCATCAGGAAAGTACCATTCGCCGGACAGCGGATCGGGTGGTGTTGCTCTACGACGGCAAAATCCAATGGCAGGGGCCAGTCAGTGCCATCGACCAGACCGATAACCCCTTGGTGCGGCAATTCTTTGAAGCCAAAGTGGATGGTCCCATTCGCATTTTGGATTAACCAATACGGCGGTAAGATGGGGGAACCCGTTGGCCCCTGACCGTTTCCTAGAAAAAGAGGCGATGGTGGGCTGGTCTAACTTTTTAAACGTTCCTCCCGGCAAGGAACTCCTCCCCCCCTAGGCAAATCGCTTTATTTTTCGGCCCTATTGAGACATTGCGTATGCTCAGACCCCGCACCATCAAAGAAGGATCCGTTGGTCTGTTTGCCCTGTTGGGACTATTTATTATTGGTGGTATTGTCCTATGGTTACGGGGGGGCGGTTTTGGCAATCCAGGCTATGAAGTGTTGGTACAATTTGGCGATGCCAGTGGGCTCCAGGTGGGGGGGGCAGTGCGTTATCGGGGAGTGCCCGTGGGTCGGGTAGCTAAATTAATCCCCGGCAGTAACGGAATTTTGGCCCAGTTAGAGATTAGTTCCACCCAATTGCGTATCCCCGCCGATGTGCAGGTGGAAATCAGTCGCTACGGTTTATTGGGGGAAGCGGCCATTGATATGATTCCAGATCGCCAATTGTCCGATGCGGCCCTGGCCTTAGACCCCCTTAGCGCCGACTGTCCCGAAAGTGGCAAAATTCTTTGCAATGGCGACGAGTTGAAGGGGCAAGCGGGGACTCAATTAACCAACAGCATGGCTCGTTTAGCCCAGGCCTATAGTGAGCCGCAATTTGTGGCCGACATTAACGCCACCGTGAAAAGTGCCAACCTGGCCGCGGCCCGCATTGCCACCATGAGCGCTGAAATTACCGCCCTCAGCAAAACCGCTAATCAACAGGTGCGGGGTTTTGGCCGTACTTCCGAGGCGATCGCCAAAGCCGCCGATAACGCTTCCCTGTTAACCAGTCGAGTTAATCAAGTGGTGCTGACCAACCAAGACCACATCAACCGTACCATCGAAGAAGCTTCCCTATTAATGGTTAACCTCAATCAACTGGTGGGAGAAAACCGGGCCCAGGTCAATCTCACCCTGAAAAGCATTGAAACTACCAACCGGGACCTCCAGGCCATCGGTCGAGAAATCCAAACCGCCGTCGCCACCGTCAACCATGGCCTAGCGGCGATCGATGCCCAAAAAGTAACCAACGATTTGGCCCTGCTGATGGAAAATGCGGCTGTCACCAGCAATAATATCCGGCAAATTTCCGCCGACCTCAATGACCCCACCCTGATGCTGACCCTCCAGCAAACCCTGGATGCGGCCCGACTTACCTTTGAAAATGCCCAAAAAATCACCAGCGATGTGGAGCAATTAACTGGCGATCCAGCCTTTCGTAACAACCTGAGAAAATTGGTGGATGGCCTGGGGCAATTGGTGTCCTCCACGGAAAATTTCCAAGACCAGGTTTACACCGCCCACACCCTGGAG
>NZ_JADEWJ010000249.1:0-6051 GCF_015207725.1 Synechocystis sp. LEGE 06083 | reverse complement strand
CCGTAGGGCTAAGTCGGGAGTATCAATGTGGGGTTTAATGCCATAGGAAAGGCGATCGTAGACGTAGTTCCGGATATTGAACATCTTACGGAGGCTGTTGGTTTCCCGACCGATCGCCTCGGCCGCGGCCCGGATAATAATATCGGTTTCCATGCTGAGGTTATCGTTATCCACTAAATAACGGTCAGCAAAGCCTTCAGGTAAGGCGGGAAGATGCTCGCAATCACTGGGTTTCAGGCGATATTTAATGCCCCATACTTCCATTTCCACCCGCCAACCAAACACGGCCCGACTATCTAAATCAAGCTGGTCAAACTCGAACACAGCCACTTTTTGCCCGTTGACATCATCAATACGGCTAAAGGGTAAACCCACCGATTCAATTTTGCGAATTCTTTGTCGGGGGGTGGCCGCCGGCAGGGCCATGCGCCATTCCACCTGTTTTAAATCAACGGGGTCCAGGGGGGCTAGTTCCTCAACGTAGCGCATCTCCACCAAGTACCCGTTGGAAAAGGTACAACGCTTGTGGGTATCGTTGTAGAAATAGAGGGGATGGATGAAGGTGGTTTCCCGATACATCAACTCGTGGTTGGGATCGGCGTTGGGGTTATCCCGGACGTAGGGTTCCTGTTGCACATAGGCCACATAGATGGTTGCTTTTTCCCCAGCTTGATCGTTGTAAAAAGCCAGGCCAGTGGGGCTTTCAAAGGGGGTAATCAGGCTAAAATTAATTTCCCCGGTGGCCCGATCGAGGCAATAAACACTTTGTTCGGCACTGTCACATACCCACAGTTCTTCCCCCCGCACGGTAATGTTTTCCACGCCGATGCCGGGACTGTAAAAAGTGGCCACTAGCTTGCGGGTGTCCCTGCCATACACCAAAATGTGGCCCCGCTTATGGCAGGTAATGTACACAGTGCTGCCCCAGATGGCTACCCCATTGACTGGGTCGTCAAACCAGGCAAATACCTCCGGCTTCAGGTCTTCCCCTTCCAGATTACAGGTGTAAACATACTGTCCTGAGCTAAACCATAGCTGCCCGTCGGCGATCGCCAGGCCGGTGGCCCCGATAAATTCTTGCCAGTACTGACCGTTGAGTAACTTGGTGTTGTTGGTGTAGGGATCGATTTCCAACAGGTAACCATTTTTGCTGTCCACAGCCAACAGACGATCTCCGTCGAAGACAATGCCATGGATGGAAACGGCGGCCACGGGACGAATGGTTTTTCCCACAAAGGTAGATGAATCGGGCACAGAATCGACAACCATAGACACTAGATGGCAGGACAGTTTAGGCAATTCTACAGCTTAACAAAGGCCCAGGTGGGGCAGATGCTCACCACGAACGTTCCCCTGCTACTGTTCCCAGGGGTCGTGCTACCATGCCTTTAGAACGGAAAAGAGGGCAACAAAAACCACTGCGAAACTGTCCTTTTGCCCTAGGAAAGTGCTTCTGTCTGGGCACAATGTTCAGAGAAATTTCCCAAAGGATTGAGACAATGGCTAATAGGATTGGTTCAATAAGTTTAGGTTTACTCACTGCCCTGGTGGGAGGGGAGGCCCTGGGGTCCCTGGTAATGGCAACCCCTTTAAGGCCCCCCCTGGCGATCGCCCAGAATAGCTCTGCCCCTTTGACGGTGGATGTGTTGAAAAACCTGAGCTATAGCATTCCCGACCAGGGCATATACCCCCTCAACAACGGTGTGTTTACCGGCGGAACCTTTAACCTCAATTTGATTAAGCCCATTGCCCTTGGGGACGTGGACCAAGACGGCGACCAGGATGCGGCGGTGATTTTACGCTGGGGCAGTGCGGTGGGCCCAGAAGAACTGATTTACCTCGCAGTGGTGACCGATGGGCTCAATGGACCGATCGCCAACCCCAACACCTATTTCCTCGGCGATCGAGTGCGGGTACAAAGTTTAGTTATTAAAAATGGGCAAATCCGCCTCAATATGTTGAAGCACCAGCAGGGAGACCCCCAATGTTGTCCTAGTGCCCTGGTTTCTGAAGCGTACCAGTTGAATACTGGCGGGGGAACCCTGGAGCCCATCACCCTCAACGAACAGCAACGACAGGAAATTCATATTCAGGATCTACCCAGTCAGTCCCTACCAGGGGACCAGGACGAACCTTTCCAACCCCCTGAGGATCAGTTTCAAATTCAACTCTAGCCTTGCCATAACACCCTCCGGCCAATGGCTAGACCCATAGAACAAGTTTTCTATCCTTTCGTCTTTTTTCACTGATTGATTGTTGATTTTACTGACATTGTCCCCAACTTTCCCCAGTCACAGCGGAGCTAAACCATGGAAGCCTTTTTTCTCTTCTTTCTCGTCTTCTTCGGATCGGCGATCGGTACTTCGGTCAAAATTGTTAATGAAAAAAATGAATTTCTAGTGGAACGGCTGGGAAGTTACAACAAAAAACTTACCCCAGGGCTGAATTTTACGGTTCCTATTTTGGATCGGGTCGTTTTTAAGCAAACCACCAGGGAAAAGGTCATCGACATTCCCCCCCAGTCCTGTATTACCAAAGACAACGTGGCCATTACCGCCGATGCTGTGGTCTATTGGCGCATTATCGATATGGAGAAAGCCTATTACAAGGTGGAAAATTTACAGTCCGCCATGGTGAACTTGGTGTTGACCCAAATCCGCTCTGAAATTGGCAAGCTTGAGTTGGATCAAACCTTCACTGCCCGGACGGAAATTAATGAATTACTACTGCGGGAACTGGATATTTCCACTGACCCTTGGGGGGTAAAAGTTACTAGGGTGGAATTACGGGACATTATGCCTTCTAAAGCAGTGTTGGATTCCATGGAACTGCAAATGACCGCAGAGAGAAAAAAACGGGCGGCTATTCTCACTTCCGAAGGTCAACGGGATTCCGCCATCAACTCAGCCCAGGGGGATGCCCAAGCTCGGGTGTTAGAAGCGGAGGCTAAGAAAAAAGCGGCTATCCTCAATGCAGAAGCGGAACAACAGAAAAAAGTGTTGGAAGCTAAGGCTACAGCGGAGGCCCTCAGTATCCTTACGGAAAAATTGAGTTCCGATAACCATGCCAGGGAAGCTCTGCAATTTCTTCTGGCCCAGCAATACCTCAACATGGGTACGGCGATCGGCAGTAGTGACAGCAGCAAGGTAATGTTCCTCGACCCCCGTAACATTCTTTCCACCTTGGAAGGAGTGCGGTCCATTGTGGGGGATGGTGCCCTGGATGAAGGATTAGAGGCGGCCTTGGATAAGGTGGATCGTCATCGGGCTGGGTAGGCAACTGGCCTGGAGAGCCGGGGTTTCTTGCTAAAGGCTACCATTTCAGGTTATATTCAGTTTAAATTTCTTGGGCATCAGGTTTATTTCTTTTGACAATGCCCGGGTTATTTTGAGAGGGACTCCAAACCCTCAGGTTCGATGTCCGATGTAATCATTGGCATTGATCCAGGGATAACCAGCAAAAGTTATGCCCCTGTAGTGAATCGCCGTAAGCAGCCCCCGATTCTTCTTTTCTAATCGTTACCGGTTGTCGTTCTTACGGTGCAGAAAAACAGATAGTTTTTTCCGTCTTAAACTGCCTCCAATACTCTTGCCTATCTATCTCCCCCGTCCGTGCGATGGGCGGCTGTCCCCTGGGCGTTTCCCTGGGAATATCTACGGCTTTCTCCAGCAAGCTGACCGTAATCCATGCCCCCCCAAAAGTTCCTGCTCACACCTGATCAGGAAGCTGTGGTGGCAAAAAACGGTCACAACTATGGCCATGGGGATGACGGGAGTAGTTCACTGGGCGAGAGGGTAGGTTGACCCTAGAGAGGAAAATATTCAGTTCACCCCATGTCCAACATTACAACATTTTTCTGTAGGCCACCCTGCCCCTGTCCACACCACTGGGACGGCTTTCGGATGGCCTTTTGAGGAATATATTTATGCCAAAACAAATTGTCATTGCTGAAAAACATCAGGTTGCTGCTGTTTTTTGGAAGGATCAAATTCAAGAATTGGTGGTGTCCACGGGCAGCCAACAGGTGGGAGATATTTATTTAGGCTTAGTTGACAATATTCTGCCCAGCATTGACGCCGCTTTTATTAACATTGGGGACACCGAAAAAAATGGCTTTATCCACGTCAGCGACCTAGGCCCAGTTAGATTAAGACGCACCGCCGGTTCCATTTCGGAACTTTTAGCTCCCCAACAGAGGGTGTTGGTGCAGGTGATGAAAGAACCCACCGGGAATAAAGGCCCCCGCCTGACTGGAAATATCAGTATGCCAGGGCGTTACATGGTGTTGATGCCCTATGGTCGGGGAGTTAATCTTTCCCGCCGCATTAACCGGGAGGAGGAACGCAGTCGTTTAAGGGCTTTGGCGGTGTTGATCAAGCCACCGGGCATGGGACTACTGGTGCGGACGGAAGCGGAAGATGTGCCGGAAGATGCAATTATCGAAGATTTGGAAAATCTGCAAAAGCAATGGGAGTTGGTGCAACAACAGGCCATGACCCGTAGTGCCCCCATGCTCCTAGACCGGGATGATGATTTCATCAAGCGAGTGCTGCGGGATATGTATTCCAGCGAAGTGAATCGCATTGTGGTGGATACCCCGGCGGGGATGAAACGGATCAAACAACAATTGATGAACTGGGACCAAGGTCGTTTGCCGGAGGGGGTTTTAATTGATTGTCACCGGGAATCCCTCAGTATTCTGGAGTATTTTCGAGTCAATGCCACCATCCGGGAAGCCCTCAAGCCCAGGGTGGATCTGCCTTCGGGGGGTTATGTAATTATTGAACCGACGGAAGCTTTGACGGTCATTGACGTTAACTCTGGTTCCTTTACCCATTCGGCCAATTCCCGGGAAACGGTGCTCTGGACTAACTATGAAGCGGCCACGGAAATTGCGCGCCAGTTGAAGCTAAGAAATATTGGTGGGGTAATCATTGTCGACTTTATTGACATGGACACCCATAAGGATCAACTACAACTTTTGGAGCATTTCAACCGTTGTTTGGAGTCCGACAAAGCCCGGCCCCAGATTGCCCAGTTGACGGAGTTGGGGCTAGTGGAGTTGACCCGTAAGCGCCAGGGACAGAATTTGTATGAACTGTTTGGCCAGACCTGTCCTGAGTGTGGTGGTTTAGGCCATTTGGTGGAACTCCCTGGCGAAAAGGGTTTTGTTTCCTTGGTTCCCACAGCGGTCAGTAGTAGCATTCCCCCCCGGTTGGTGGAAAAACCAATTCTCTCTCCCCCCACTGCCAAGGTCAGTGAGCCGCCGAAGAAGGAAGAAGCGAAAATATCTAGCCCTCTGGACTTACTCTTCCATCCTAATTATCAAGAGCAAGGCGATCGGGATAATAACCGCCGTCGTCGCCGTCGTCGAGGCTCGGACTTTTCTGAAAAGGAAAATACTAAGTCCGTGGGGGTTGCCCGCAGTAAGAGCACTGGCACTAGCCCCAGCCCTACCAAGGAAAAGGCCAGTGGCACTGCCCCTCCCCGTCGTGAGCGGCCGTCCCGTCGAGTGGAAAAAACGTTGGTTCCGGTGGATGTCACCATGACAACTTTGGAACAGGACATTTATGCCCGCATGGGAATTTCTCCCCTGGTCAAAACGGAATACGCTGACCAGGACCCCCGCTCCTTTGTGGTTTCGGTGGTTACTGCGGGTACGGCCCGGGAGGAAAATAACAATGGTAATGGCAGTCAGGTTAATACGGTCATTACAGCGGTGGACAATGGCGATAATAGTCCCGATGATGTCCCCAGTGATGGGCCGACGATTATATCTGAGGTCACAGCCCCAGTTATTGAGCAATCAGTAGACGAAACGGTAGCTCAGGAAAAAGTTGACTTGCCCCAACTCGATGATGAAGCTTCATCTGCTGCGGTGGCAGAGGTATCTACTCCCACGGAAACAAAAAAACGTCCTGGCAGAAGACGGCGGCGTTCTTCGGCGGAGTAGGTATTAGCTTGATTTACTCTCCCAGTTGTTACAACGATCGCCAATGGTGGCAGGAGAGCCAAGGACTATCCGGCGATCGCCTGGTGGCGGGGGTGGAT